>NZ_JAYMHD010000086.1:0-10667 GCF_035656535.1 Streptomyces sp. H51 | reverse complement strand
CGCCGAGTCCTACCAAGCAGCCGTCACCCTCGCAGCCCTGCTGATGTGGGCGTGACATTTGACGACAACTCCTAGGAGGTCACCGACGAGGTGCTCCCGGCACCCGGCTCCAGCGCGTCCAGCGCCCGCCGCAGCCCCGTGAGTTTGCGTTCGAGATGGGCCGCGGTGGCCACCGCCGCCGCGTCCGCCGACTCGTCGTCGAGCTGTTTGGACAGCGCCTCGGCCTGCTCCTCGACCGCCGCGAGCCGCGCCGACAGCTCGGCGAGCAGACCGGTCGGCTCCTTCGACTCGCCGGCCGCGGTCCTGTCGCCGCCCTCCAGCTGCAGCCGCAGCAGCGCCGCCTGCTCCCGGAGCTGACAGTTCTTCATGTACAGCTCGACGAAAACCGACACCTTCGCGCGCAGCACCCACGGGTCGAACGGCTTGGAGATGTAGTCGACCGCACCCGCCGCGTATCCGCGGAAGGTGTGGTGGGGGCCGTGGTTGATCGCGGTGAGGAAGATGATCGGGATGTCCCGGGTGCGCTCCCGCCGCTTGATGTGCGCGGCCGTCTCGAAACCGTCCATGCCCGGCATCTGGACGTCCAGCAGAATGACCGCGAAGTCGTCCGTCAGCAGTGCTTTGAGCGCTTCCTCCCCGGACGATGCCCGCACCAGCGTCTGATCGAGCGCGGAGAGGATGGCCTCCAGCGCCAGCAGATTCTCCGGCCGGTCATCGACCAGGAGGATCTTGGCCTTCTGCACCATGGCCCGCCCTCCTCGCCCCGGCGTGGGGCCTCCCCTGTCCGCAGGACTTGGGACGACACCCTCGGGTGCCGCCACAGGGGACGGCTCCCTTGCGCCGCCCGTCCTTGTGCCGGTCATCGTAGCCGCACCCCGCCCGTCGCCACACCCTGTCACCGTGATGTCACAGTGCACGCAGCGGAAACGGGGCGGGAGACCAGAAGGTTCCCCGGATCCCCCGTTCCTACACGGCCCCGGCGCCACGGAGTCGGCGGCTGCCCGGACGCCTCGCTCCGCGCGGTCACTCGGCCCGCATCCACTGGTCCATCACCGTCAGCAGGTGATCCGGGTCGACCGGCTTGGTCACGTAGTCGGAGGCGCCCGACTCGATCGCCTTCTCCCGGTCGCCCTTCATCGCCTTCGCCGTCAGCGCGATGATCGGCAGGCCCGCGAACTGCGGCATCCTGCGGATCGCCGTGGTCGTCGCGTACCCGTCCATCTCGGGCATCATGATGTCCATCAGGACGACCGCCACGTCGTCGTGCTGCTCCAGCACCTCGATGCCCTCGCGGCCGTTCTCGGCGTACAGCACGGACAGCCCGTGCTGCTCCAGGACACTGGTCAGGGCGAAGACGTTGCGGATGTCGTCGTCGACGATCAGCACCTTGTGCCCGCCGAACCGGATGCCGCGCCGCCCTCGGGGCACCTCACTCAGCGGGGCGTCCGGCAGCCGTTCCGGCGTCACCGGGCGCGCCCCGGCGTCCGGACCACCGGGCCGGCGGCGGCGCCGGAACAGCGCGGCGGCCCCGTTCTGCGTCTCCTGGTACGACTTCACCTCGGCCGGGGTCTCGATCTCCGCCTCGGACAGCTGGGACAGTTCCGAGGCGGCCACCAGGTCACCGGCCTCCAGGGCGGGCACCGGCTGCTGGTAGCCCTGCGGCGGCAGCTCGCTGGGGTGCAGCGGCAGATACAGCGTGAACGTCGAGCCGCGTCCCGGCTCGCTCTGCGCGTGGATCTCACCGCCGAGCAGCTGGGCGATCTCCCGCGAGATGGACAGGCCCAGGCCGGTGCCGCCGTACTTGCGGCTGGTCGTGCCGTCCGCCTGCTTGAACGCCTCGAAGATGACCCGCATCTTACTGGCCGCGATGCCGATACCGGTGTCGGTGACGGAGAACGCGATCAGCGGCGCGTCCGGGTCGGTCAGCGAACCGGCCTCCAGCAACTGCTCCCGGATGGACTGCGGCACGTCCGCGCCGGCCGGCCGGATCACCAGCTCCACCGAGCCGGAGTCGGTGAACTTCACCGCGTTGGACAAGAGGTTGCGCAGCACCTGCAGCAGCCGCTGCTCGTCGGTGTGCAGGGTGGCGGGCAGCTCCGGCGACACCCGCACGGACAGGTCCAGGCCCTTCTCCGCGGTCAGCGGCCGGAACGTGGCCTCCACGTAGTCGACGAGCTGGACGAGCGCGATGCGCGTCGGTGAGACGTCCATCTTGCCCGCCTCGACCTTCGACAGGTCCAGGATGTCGTTGATCAGCTGGAGCAGGTCGGAGCCGGCGCCGTGAATGGTCTCGGCGAACTCCACCTGCTTCGGCGACAGGTTGCCCTCGGCGTTGTCGGCGAGCAGCTTGGCCAGGATCAGCAGCGAGTTGAGCGGCGTGCGCAGCTCGTGCGACATGTTGGCGAGGAACTCGCTCTTGTACCGCATGGAGACCGCGAGCTGCTCGGCGCGCTCCTCCAGGACCTGCCTCGCCTCCTCGATCTCGGTGTTCTTCACCTCGATGTCGCGGTTCTGCTGCGCCAGCAGCTCCGCCTTCTCCTCCAGTTCGGCGTTGGACGCCTGGAGCGCCTTCTGACGGTTCTCCAACTCCGCGGACCGCTCCCGCAGTTGCTCGGTCAGCTCCTGCGACTGCTTCAGCAGCTGCTCGGTCTTGGTGTTGACCGAGATGGTGTTGACGCTGGTGGCGATCATCTCCGCGATCTGGTTGAGGAAGTCCTTCTGGATCTGCGTGAACGGCGTGAACGACGCCAGTTCGATCACGCCGAGCACCTGGCCCTCGAACAGCACCGGAAGGACGATCACCTGCGCGGGCGGGGCCTCGCCGAGCCCGGAGGAGATCTTCAGGTAGCCGCTGGGCGCGTTCTCCACCAGGATCGTCCGCTTCTCCTGGGCGGCCGTCCCGATCAGCGCCTCGCCGGGCCGGAACGACGTCGGCATGGAGCCCATCGAGTAGCCGTACGAGCCCAGCATCCGCAGCTCGTACTCGTCGGCGCCGTCCTTGCCGTCGGCCGGAGGCATCGCCAGGAAGAAGGCGCCGTGCTGCGCGGCCACCAGGGGCGGCAGTTCGCTCATGATGAGCGAGGCCACGTCCTCCAGGTCGCGCCGGCCCTGCATCAGGGCGGACACGCGCGCGAGGTTGCCCTTCAGCCAGTCCTGCTCCTTGTTGGCGATGGTGGTGTCGCGCAGGTTGGCGATCATCTTGTTGATGTAGTCCTGCAGTTCCTGGATCTCACCGGACGCGTCGACGTCGATCTTCAGGTTCAGGTCGCCGCGGGTCACCGCCGTCGCCACGCGCGCGATGGCGCGCACCTGCCGGGTGAGGTTCCCGGCCATCTCGTTCACCGACTCGGTGAGGTCGCGCCAGGTGCCGTCGACGTCACGCACGCGTGCCTGGCCGCCCAGCTGCCCCTCGGTGCCCACCTCACGGGCCACCCGGGTGACCTCCTCGGCGAACGACGACAGCTGGTCCACCATCGTGTTGATGGTCGTCTTCAGCTCGAGGATCTCGCCCCGGGCGTCGATGTCGATCTTCTTCGTCAGGTCGCCCTTGGCGATGGCGGTGGTGACCATGGCGATGTTGCGCACCTGGCCGGTCAGGTTGGACGCCATCTGGTTCACGGACTCGGTGAGGTCCTTCCAGGTGCCGGCCACGCCGGGCACGTGCGCCTGCCCGCCCAGGATGCCGTCCGTGCCCACCTCGCGGGCCACCTTGGTGACCTGGTCGGCGAACGAACTCAGCGTCTTCACCATGGTGTTGAAGGTGTCGGCGAGCTGCGCGACCTCGCCGCGCGCCTCGATCGTCACCGTCCGGGTCAGGTCGCCGTTGGCGACGGCCGCCGCGACCTGGGAGATGTTGCGCACCTGCATGGTCAGGTTCTTGGCCATCAGGTTGACGTTGTCGCTGAGGTCCTTCCAGATGCCGGTGACGCCCGGCACGTGCGCCTGACCGCCCAGGATGCCCTCGGTGCCCACCTCACGGGCCACCCGGGTCACCTGCTCGGCGAACGACGACAGCTGGTCGACCATCGTGTTGACGGTCGTGACGAGTTCGAGGATCTCGCCCTTCGCGTCGACAGTGATCTTCTTCGACAGATCGCCCTTGGCGACCGCGGTGGTGACCTCGGCGATGTTGCGGACCTGGATGGTCAGGTTGTTCGCCATGAAGTTGACGGACTGGGTGAGGTCCTTCCAGGTGCCGGAGACGCCCTGCACCTCGGCCTGACCGCCCAGCTGGCCCTCCGTGCCCACCTCGCGGGCGACCCGGGTGACCTCCTCCGCGAACGACGACAGCTGGTCCACCATCGTGTTCAGGGTGTTCTTCAGCTCCAGGATCTCCCCGCGCGCGTCCACGGTGATCTTCTGGGAGAGGTCACCGCGCGCCACCGCCGTGGCCACCTGCGCGATGTTGCGGACCTGGGCGGTGAGGTTGCCCGCCATCCCGTTCACGGAGTCGGTCAGGTCCCGCCACACCCCGGCCACGCCCGGCACCTGCGCCTGACCGCCCAGGCGCCCCTCGGTGCCCACCTCACGGGCCACCCTGGTCACCTGGTCGGCGAAGCCGGAGAGCTGCTCGACCATCGTGTTGATGGTGTTCTTCAGCTCGAGGATCTCGCCGCGCGCGTCGACGTCGATCTTCTGGGAGAGGTCGCCGCGCGCCACCGCGGTCGTCACCTGGGCGATCTGCCGCACCTGCGAGGTGAGGTTGCCCGCCATGAAGTTGACGGAGTCGGTCAGTTCCTTCCACGTGCCGGACACGCCCGGCACGACCGCCTGCCCGCCCAGACGGCCCTCGGTGCCCACGTCCCGGGCCATCCGCGTCACCTGGTCGGCGAACGACGACAGCTGGTCCACCATCGTGTTCACGGTGTTCTTCAGTTGCAGCATCTCGCCGGAGACGTCCACGGTGACCTTCTGCGACAGGTCGCCGTTGGCCACGGCCGTCGTCACCTGGGCGATGTTCCTCACCTGTCCGGTGAGGTTGCGGAACGCGGTGTTGACGGAGTCCGTCAGGTCCTTCCACGTACCGGCCGCGCCCGGCACCTGCGCCTGACCGCCCAGCTCACCCTCCACACCGACCTCGCGGGCCACCCGCGTGACCTCGGAACCGAAGGACGACAGCTGGTCCACCATCCCGTTGACGGTGTTCTTCAGCTCCAGCATCTCGCCGGCCACGTCCACCGTGACCTTCTGGGAGAGATCACCGTTGGCCACGGCCGTCGTGACAGCGGCGATGTCCCTCACCTGGATGGTCAGATTCCGGAACACCGTGTTGACGGAGTCGGTGAGGTCCTTCCAGGTGCCGGCGGCACCGGGCACGTTCGCCTGCCCGCCCAGCTGTCCGGCCGCACCGACCTCGTTGGCCACCCGCGTGACCTCGTCCGCGAAGATCCGCAGCGTCTCGGTCATCTGGTTGATCGTGTCCGCGAGCTGCGCGACCTCGCCGCGCGCCGACACGGTCACCTTCTGCGACAGGTCACCGTTGGCCACGGCCGTGGTCACCTGGGCGATGCCCCGCACCTGCGCCGTCAGGTTGCCGGCCATCAGGTTCACCGAGTCGGTGAGGTCCTTCCACACCCCGGCCACGCCCGGCACCTGCGCCTGACCGCCGAGCTCACCCTCCACACCGACCTCCCGGGCCACCCGCGTGACCTCGGAGGAGAACGACGACAGCTGGTCCACCATCGTGTTGACGGTGTTCTTCAGCTCCAGCATCTCGCCGGCGACGTGGACGGTCACCTTCCGCGACAGGTCGCCCTTGGCCACCGCGGTCGTGACCAGCGCGATGTCCCGCACCTGTGCCGTCAGCCGGTACGCCATCGTGTTGACCGAGTCCGTGAGGTCCTTCCACGAACCCGACATGCCGCGCACGCGTGCCTGCCCGCCCAGCTTGCCCTCGGTGCCCACCTCGCTGGCCACCCGCGTGACCTCGTCGGTGAACGTGGACAACTGGTCGACCAGGTTGTTGACGGTACGCCCGACCTTCAGGAACTCCCCGCGCAGCGGATGCCCGCCGCCGTCCGCCGACTGCGACCGCAGCTCCATGCGCGGCGACAGATCACCGTCCGCCACGGCCGCCAGCACCCGGCCGACCTCGGAGACGGGCCGCACGAGGTCGTCCACCAGGGCGTTCGACGCGTCGATGGCGGCCGCCCAGGACCCCTCGCAGGCGCCCGTCTCCAGCCGCTCCGTGAGCTTGCCCTCACGCCCCACCATGCGGCGCACCCGGGACAGTTCGCCCGTCAGGTGCAGGTTCCGGTCGGCCACCTCGTTGAAGACGGCCGCGATCTCCGCCATCACGCCGTCCCCGGACACCGTGAGGCGCTTGCGGAAGTTCCCGTCCCGCATGGCCACCAGGGCCGCCAGCAGCCGGTTCAGGGCAGCCGTGTCCACCGCGGTGGTGCCACCGCGCGGTGTGCGTCGACCGCCCAGGGGCTGTCCGCCTTTCGCGCGCGTCCCAGTGGCCCGCGTCGCCGCGCCAGACTCCACTTGTTCCCTCCCGGAGGGTTCGACCGTTGCCGCCGTACTCGGGTACCGCCTCACGGGGTACCAGTGGGTGCCGCGCATTGCTGCCCGGTGCCTCAGGTCACATCAAGAGCTGCTGCCCGTCCTGCGCGGAAGACACGCAGCCCGCCCGGACTTTCACAAGAAGCCTGCCCAGTGTTTCACCCTGCCCGAACCAGGCCATAACAGTTCGGCAGCTTCGCACATCGTCCGCACACCACCCTGCAGGCGGAAACACTGCGGACCGGCATCCGCACGGACGGCGAAGGTAAGTAACCTTGCATGCGGCTGTCCAGCCGCGCCGGTCCGTCCGGCCTGGGCGGTGGCACGAGCACGAGCGGGCATCGGAGGGGCGGCCGCACACATGACCACCGGACTGATCCCGGGGGCACAGCCCCCGGAGCACCGGCCGACGGGCGGTCTGCCGCACCCGCGGCACGATCCGGTCGGCCAGGGGGCCCCGCACGTCGACAACCGGACGAGGAGTGCTGTGATCACCGCGCGCGCGGCCGCCAGCTTCGAGCCCGAGGGGCGATCCGTCGCGAGCGCCCGCTCCTTCGTCCGCGACACGCTCCAGGGCTGGGGCTTCGCCGACATCGTCGACGACGCCGTGGTGCTCACCAGCGAACTGGTCACCAACGCCGTCGTGCACGCGGGCACCTCCGCGGACGTGCTGTGCCTGCGCAGCGACGACGGCGTACGCGTCGAGGTCGCCGACCGCTACCCGGAGCGCGAGATCCCCCTCCAGGGCTCGCCCGCCACCATGGGCAGCCCCGACCGCGAGGGCGGCCGCGGCCTCCAGCTGTGCGCGGCGCTGGCCGGCCGCTGGGGCGTGGAGTACACGCCCACGCACAAGCAGGTCTGGTTCCAGCTCGACCTCCCCGACCGCCCGGTCGGGACGCGCACCGCGGGCCCGACCCTGCCCGCCGACCTCCTCCCGCTGGCCGACAGCCGGGTACGCGTCGCGGTCGTCCAGATCGACCGCGCGGGCGCGATCACGTCCTGGAACGAGGACGCGGAGGACCTCTTCGGCTACCCGGCCGAACAGGTCGTCGGAAAGCCGCTGACCGACCTGGCGGCCTGGCCGCACACCCCCGGCACCAGCACGGGCATCGCCGAGGCGCTCCAACTCTCCCGCTGGGAGGGCACTTACGGCATAAGGGGCGCCCACGGCCGCGTCCTCCCGGTGTACGCCTCCCATCTCCGCGTCCGCGACACCGACGGCGATCCGTCCACCGTCTGCCTGCTGGTCCGCGACCACGAACGCGCCGTGCTGCAGACGCCGTTGCGTGTCCCCGCCTCGGACACGGCCACCGTCTCCGAGGGACAGAGCACCGACCCCTTCGAGGTGTTCATCGGCTCCCCGGCCCCGGACGACCTCGACGGCCTCCTGCAGCGCACGGTGGAGCGCGCCCGCGACATGCTCGACGCGGACGCCGCCTTCCTGCTCCTGGCCACCGACGACGAGACCGAGCTGGAGGTCCGCGCCTCGACGGGCCTGCCCTCGGCCCGCCAGCGCTTCGCCCGCGTACCCGTCGAGGCAGGCCCCGGCCGCTACGGCTCCGCCCGCATGCCGGCCGTCCACGACGACCTGACCGCCGTACCCGGCGCCGTGCCCCTGCTCACCGGCACGGGCATGCGTTCCGTCGTCACGGTCCCGCTGAAGGTGGAGGGCCGTCTCACCGGCTCCCTCGGCGTGGCGGCCGAGGCCCCCGACAGGTACTCCAACGAAGAGGCGCTGCGCCTCCAGTTCGCCGCGGACCGCATCGCGTTGGCGGTCGAGTCGGCCCGCCTGGGCGAACTGGAGCGGCTGCGCCGGGGCTCCCTCAGCTTCCTCGTGGAGGCCTCCGACCTGCTGGCCGGCACCCTGGACCGCGACCAGACCCTCGCCCTGATGGCGCAGATGACGGTCCCGACCCTCGCCACCTGGTGCGCCGTCTACACGATCGCCGACCAGGCTTCCGAACCGTACCTGTCGTACGTCCTGCACGAGGACGAGGAACTCATCGACGGCATCAAGTCACTGTTGTCGAAGATCCCCCCGCCCGATCCGGTGCCGACGCCCGGCGCCCGCGTCTGGCCGGCTCCCGGCGAGGTGGCCCACCAGGCCGCTCTGCGCAGCTCGATGCGCAGCCTCGGTCTCGGCGGCGTCCCCACCTACCAGGTCGCCTCGGGCATCGGGCCCACCCTCGCCACGGCCTCGGCGGTCGGCGGCGAGACCGTCGTGCTGCCCCTGGTGGCCCGCAACCGCGTCATCGGCATGCTGACGCTGGGCAAGCCCACCGACGAGCACTTCCGCCAGGAGATCCTGGAGCTGGCGGAGGACTTGAGCCGCCGCGCGGCCCTGGCCCTGGACAACGCCCGCCTGTATTCGGAGCGCACGGCCATCAGCCAGTCCCTCCAGCGCAGTCTGCTGCCCCCGGAGCTCCCTCGGATCGACGGGGTGGAGGTCGAGGTCATCTACCGCGCGGCCGGCGAGGGCAACGAGGTCGGCGGCGACTTCTACGACCTGTTCCCCATCAGCGACGGGGCCTACGGTTTCGCGATCGGCGACGTCTGCGGTACGGGCCCGGAGGCGGCCGCGGTCACCGGCCTGGCCCGGCACGCGCTGCGGCTGCTGGCCCGGGAGGGCTTCGGCGGCCCCGCGGTCCTGCAGCGCCTCAACTCGGCGATCCTGGACGAAGGCGCCCGCAGCCGCTTCCTGACCCTGCTCTACGGCGAGTTGTGGCCCCGGGAGGACGGCAGCGCGGTACTCAAGGTGGTCTGCGCCGGCCACCCGCTGCCGCTCCGGCTGCGCCAGGACGGCACCGTCGAACCGGCGGCTGAACCTCAGCCGCTGCTGGGCGTCATGGAGGACCTGGAGCTGTACGAGCAGACGGTCACCCTCGATCCCGGCGATGTCCTGCTGTGTGTGACGGACGGCGTGACCGAGCGCCGCGAGGGCACCCGCATGCTGGGCGACGACGGCCTCGCCGAGGTTCTCACGACCTGTACGGGCCTGACGGCCGGCGCGGTGGCGGCCCGCATCATGCGCGCGGTGGAGCGCTTCGCCTCGGATGCGCCCTCGGACGACATGGCGATCCTGGCGATGCGGGTTCCGGTCCCCCACAAGGACTGAGAGACGCGAAAAGGCCCCGCCCGAGAGGGCGGGGCCTTTTCTGTGGAGCCCCCAAACGGAATCGAACCGTTGACCTTCTCCTTACCATGGAGACGCTCTGCCGACTGAGCTATAGGGGCCGGTCGCCTTTTCGGGGTTTCCCCCGCGGCAACGGAATAGATCATACCCCGAACACATGGCTGCTCCCAACTCCGTCAGAAGGCGGGCTGAAGCAGTCCTCCGAGCGCATTGCAGGCGGCCACGATCCGCTGCATGTCCCGCCGCGTCAGGGTGGCGTCGACGGGCAGCGAGAGGGTTTCGTCGGCCGCCCGTTCGGTCTCCGGAAGCGCCACACGGCTGCGGAACTCGGGCAGCCGGTGCACCGGGGTCTTCACCGGCACCCGGCACTCGACTCCCCTGGCCCGTACGGCCCGCGCGAACGCGTCCCGGTCCGGCCGTCCGTTCCCCGGCACGCGCACGACGTACTGCTGATAGGTGTGCCCCTCACCGCTGTCGGGCGTGCGCACACCCCTCAGCCTGGTGTCGAGATAGGCCGCCCGCTCCCTGCGCTGAGCCACCTCGTCGTACGGCGCCTCGGACTCCCCCTGCTCCAGCACCAGGAGCCCGTGCCGCTGCCCGACGCCGTGCAGGCGCGTGACGTCGGCGGGCCGGCCGAAGCGGTGCACGGCGACGAGGGCCGCCGTGCGCGGAGTTGTCGCCGCCTCGACGGCGGACGGGTCGAGGCAGTACGTGACCGGATCGATGTCCGCGAACACCGGAAGCGCCCCGGTCAGGGCGACGGCCTCGGCGACTTCGGCGTTTCCGAACGCCGGCACGACGACCTCGTCACCGGGTCCGACGCCCGCGGCTCTGAGCATTGCAGCAGTACCCATGCTGCGGATGGTGGTTGCGCAACGTGAACTTCAAGTGACGTGCAACAAAAAAGGGTTGGGCCCGGAACCGAAGTTCCGGGCCCAACCCTTTCAAAGTTCGTTCGGCGGCGTCCTACTCTCCCACAGGGTCCCCCCTGCAGTACCATCGGCGCTGTAAGGCTTAGCTTCCGGGTTCG
>NZ_JAYMHD010000085.1:0-81025 GCF_035656535.1 Streptomyces sp. H51 | reverse complement strand
GTCGGCCAGGCCGTGGTGGCCGCCCTGCGCAAGCCGCTGCGGGCCGACCGGATCGCGCTGGCCGAACTGGAGGGCGATGGGGGGGGCGGTCATCGTTTGACGCGTCCGCGGACGACGAGGGCGCCGAGGGCGAGGAGCGTGGCTTCGAGGAGGCGGGAAGTCCTCTCGATGTCCGTGCCGGCGGTGGGGTTCCGGCCGGAGGAGCGGAACGGGGCGGGGTCAGGTCACCAGGCCCTGGCGGTAGGCGTAGACGACGGCCTGGACGCGGTCGCGCAGCCCCAGTTTGGCGAGGATGCGGGAGACGAAGGTCTTGACGGTCTCCGGGCTGAGCACCAGGGCCGCGGCGATCTCGCTGTTGGAGAGGCCGTCCGCGATCAGGCGCAGCACCTCCAGCTCGCGCGGGGTCAGCGGAGCGCCGGGCGGGGTGCCGCCGCCGGCGGGGCGGATCCGGGCGGCGTAGCGGCCCACGAGCTGCCGGGTCACTTCGGGGTCCAGCAGGGCGGCGCCCGTGGCCACGGTCCGGATGCCGTGCAGCAGCCGGTCCGGCGGCGCGTCCTTGAGCAGGAAGCCGCTGGCGCCCGCGCGCAGCGCCTCGTAGACGTACTCGTCCAGGTTGAACGTGGTCACCACGAGCACCTTCACCGGATGCGGCACCCCGGCACCGGCCAGCAGCCGGGTGGCCTCGATGCCGTCGAGGACCGGCATCCGGACGTCCATCACCACGACGTCCGGGCGCACCCGGCCGGCCAGGTCGACCGCGGCCTGCCCGTCCCCGCACTCGCCCGCCACCTCCAGGTCGGGCTGGGCGTCGATGATCGTCGCCAGCCCGGTGCGCACCAGCACCTGGTCGTCGCAGACCAGGACCCGGATCGGTGCCCCTCCCGCGCCGCTCACGCCGGGCTCCCCACCGGTATCCGGGCCCGGACGACGAACCCGCCTTCCGCCTCCCGTCCCGCGCTGAACTCGCCGCCCAGCACCGCCACGCGTTCCCGGAGACCGGCCAGGCCCCGCCCGCTCCCGCCGGGGGACGCCGTGGCCGGGCCGGAGCCGTCCGTGCCCACCTTCACCGAGATCTCCTTCTCGCCGTACCGGACCCGGACCGAAGTGGGGCTGCCGTGGGCGTACTTGAGGGCATTGGTCAGGGCCTCCTGCACCACCCGGTAGGCCACCAGGTCGGCGCTGCCGGACGACTCGGCCGGCGTGCCCTCCTCGGCGAACTCCACCGGCTGCCCGGCCCGGCGGGTCTGCTCCACCAGCGTGCGCAGCCGGCCGGCCGACGGTGTCCTGTCGGCGCCGGCGCCGGTGCCGGTGCCGTGGTCGGGGTTGAGCAGGTCGAGCAGATGACGCAGGTCGGAGATGGCCCGCCGCCCGGTGTCCGAGACGTGGGTCAGGGTCTGGTCGAGGCGGTCCGGCGCGGCGGTCAGATACCGGGCCGCCTCCGCCTGCACGACCATCGCCGTCACATGGTGGGTCACCACGTCGTGCAGCTCGCGGGCGATCCGGGTGCGCTCGGCGGTCCGGGTGTCCTCGGCGACGCGCCGCCGCCGGTCGGCCTCCGCGGCCCGGGTGGAGCGCAGCCACGCCCCGACGCCCCAGGCGAGGACCAGCGCCAGATAGAACGTCACGAACCCGCTGGCCTTCTCGCCCCCCGACCCCAGCCGGTGCAGCGCCACCGCGAACGGCACGTAGGACACGGAGAACAGGAGCGCGGCGGGCCGCCGATGCCGTTCCAGATGGGCGCCGGTGCTGATCAGGGCGATCGGCAGCGCGGTGCTCGCGAGCGAGTGGTAGCCGCGCAACTGGTCGACGGCGAAGCCGAGACCGACCAGGGCGAGGGAGACGGCCGGCCACCGGCGGCGCACGGCGAGCGGCAGGCACTCCAGGGCGAGCACCGCGAGGGCCAGCGTGTCGTAGGGGCGGGTCGGCAGGTCCCCGACCCGCGTCCCCTTGTCGTGCAGCACCGGCAGGAACGACCCGGCCAGGAGCAGCAGCCCGAGTGGCAGATCCCGCACCGTGACATCGAGCCGCTGCCACCATCCGGGCGCCTGCCGAGGACTGATCACCGGGGCAGTGTAGCGACGGCGCCGGCCCGGACAGCCCGGCGCCGTCGCGGCACCAGCTGCCCCCGCCGCTTGGCCAGCCACAGGAACGCGACCGTCACCAGCAGCCCGAACAGCACCGAGTACACGCTCGCCTCCGGCCCGAACTGCCCGCCCGTGACGAGCTGGGAGCCCGAGGTGGTGGCGTCCAGCAGCCCCTTCTGGGTTCCGCCGTTGCCGGAGACCTCGGTGCCGAAGACGCCGGACTCGGCGAAGTTCCAGCCGAAGTGCAGGCCGATCGGCAGCCAGAGGGTGCGGGTGGCGGCGTACGCGGCGCCGAGCATGCCACCCGCCTCGATCGCGATGGCGAGGGCGCCCCACACGGTCGCGTTCTTGTTGAGCAGATGCATCATCCCGAACAGCGCCCCGGTCGACACCAGCGCGATCCAGGTCCCGGTGCGCTCCTCGACGATCCGGAACAGCACGCCCCGGAACAGCAGTTCCTCCGTCACCGCGGCGGCGGCCATGAACCCGACGACCCCCGCCGCGCCCGTCACCGACCCCGCCCCATGGACGGTGTAGTCCCCGAGGAAGGCGATGTTCCCGATGACGCACGCGAAGGTGCCCCCGCCTATGAGCGCCCCCCGTACGAGCGCGCCCCGGGCGCCCTCCCGCCCCACCTCGGTGCTCGGCCGCCGTTCGGTCCGCCGTACCACCCAGCCGTAGACCAGCACCGCGGCCACGGCCGTCAGCAGGCCGAGGACCAGGGTGAGCAGCCAGTTCCCCTGCACCGCGGCGACGCACTGCGCCCCGGCGAAGGCGACCCCCGCGACCGCCAGGAGTTGCCGGACCAGCCTCATGATGACTCCCTCACAGGATCCGCGGCCCGGGTGCCGCGGCTGGCCCGAACGCTACGGATCGGCCGCCCGCGAATCGTCACCGCTCAGTGGACACCTGCGTGTAGCTCGCGCGGGGGACACCCCGGACCGGCCGCCGGACGGTCAGCGCCGCGGCGGTGGACCGCCGGGGCCGGCGCGCTCCTGCCGGCCGGCCCCGGGCGCGTGGGCCGGCCGACACATCCGGCCTGCGGGAGAAGCGAGTTGGGCCGGCGCCCGGGGTCGGCGCGCCGGCGTCCGCCTGCCGTAGCCTGGCGGCCATGGTGCGTGGTCTTCCTCTCCGGCCGTGGATGCATACGGCCTACGACGTCGCCGTCGCCGGGATGGTGGCCTGTTCGGCCTCCTACTACAGCGAGGGGTACGACCAGGCGATCGGCTGGGCGATGGCGCTGACGCTGGTGTTCCGGCGGCGGCGGCCGATGACCGTGCTCGGTGTGGTGTCCGCGCTGGCGCTGCTTCAGTACCTGCTGGCCGTTGTGCCGGACGAGGCCCGGGCGGGCGCGCCGACGGGCTACGACCTGGCCGTGCTGGTGGCAATGGTGTCGGTGGTCACCCACGCCCGTGCCATGTGGCAGGTGTACACCGCCGGCGCGGTGGTCGTGGTCGGCGTGGTGCTGGGGTTCGGCGGAGTCGACAGCCTGTTCACGCCGGGTGCGGCGTCGATGGACTTCGTGCCGTTCGTGGCGTTCCTCGGGATCTGCGTGGCGGTGTGGCTGACGGCCGTGGTGCTGCGGACCCGGCGGCTGTACGCGGCCGGCCTGGAGGAGAAGGCCGCCGCGCAGGAGCGGGAGCGGCGGCATCTGGCGCAGCTCGCCGCGGCCGAGGAGCGGGCGGAGATCGCCCGGGAACTGCACGACGTGGTGGCCCACAGCCTGGCGGTGATGATCCTCCAGGCCGACGCGGTCGGCTACGTGCTCAAGACCGATCCGGACCAGGCCGGCTCCGCCTTGCGGACCATCGCCGCCACCGGCCGGGACGCGCTGGAGGACATGCACCGGATCGTGCGCGTCCTGCGCGCGGGCCGGGCTCCGGGCGACGTCGAGGAGGAGGGGCCCGAGCTGGGCGACGGCCGGCGCGTGGCGTCGCTGGCCGGTCTGGAGACCCTCGTGGAACGGGCCCGTACGGCCGGACTGGCGGTGACCCTGACGGTCCACGGCGACCGGGACCGGCTGCCGGCCGCGGACCAGCTGACGGTGTTCCGGATCGTCCAGGAGTGCCTGACCAACGCGTTGCGGCATGCCGGCCCCGGCGCGGAGGCCGCCGTCACGCTCCGCTGCGCGGAGGACGCCGTGCACATCGAGGTGTCCGACGACGGAGGCGGCCGGCTGGGGGCGCCCGCACCCGCCGGCGCGGGGGGCGTGGCCGGCGGCGGCAACGGCCTGGTGGGCATGCGTGAGCGGGTGGAGGTGTCCGGTGGTCGTTTCACCGCCGGACCGCGCCTCGGCGCGGGATGGCGGGTCGAAGCGGACCTTCCGACGAAGGCGGGGGCGGCGACGTGAAGGGCGGGAGCACGGACATGAACACGGACCCGAGCGGGGAGATGAGCACCGGTGCGGGTACGGATACAGGCACGGACCCGAGTACGGACCCGAGCGGGCCGATCCGGGTGGCCGTGGTGGACGATCAGCCGCTGATCCGGGCGGGATTCACCTTGGTGCTGTCGGCGCAGAGCGACATGGAGGTCGTGGGGGAGGCCGCGGACGGCGCCGAGGCCCTGAGACTGCTGAAGAACACCGAGGCCGATGTCGTGATCATGGACATCCGGATGCCGGTCATGGACGGCATCGAGGCCACGCGGCGGCTCGCCGAGCGGGGCACGGCGCCCCGGGTGCTCGTGCTCACCACCTTCGACACCGATGAGGACGCCTTCGCCGCGCTGCAGGCCGGGGCGAGCGGCTTCCTGCTGAAGAACTCCCCGGCCGAGGACGTCGTGTCGGCCATCCGTATCGTGGCCGCCGGTGAGTCCGTCGTCGCGCCGCGGGTCACCCGGGCGCTGCTGGACCGGTTCGCGGGGAAGCTGGCGCCGCCGCCGCGGCGTGACGACCGGCTGGCCGTGCTGACCGCCCGTGAACGGGAGGTGCTGGAACTGGTCGCCGAAGGGCTGTCGAACGCCGAGATCGCCGCGCGCCTGTTCGTCGCCGAGGCCACCGTGAAGGCGCACTTCGGGAAGGTGCTGGCCAAGCTGCACCTGCGCGACCGCGCGCAAGCCGTGGTGTTCGCCTACGAGTCGGGCCTCGTCCGCCCCGTCGGCTGACCCCTGTGCGCCCTGACGGGGCGCGGGCGGACGGCGTCCGGGTGTGGGCGGACGGTGTCCGGGCCGCGGCCCGGACGGGGGCCGGGGCCGTGAGCGGGCCCGGGAGGATGAAAGGCGCCGGGCTGTCTCCGCGCGCCGGGCTGTCTCCGTGCGCCGGGCGGTCTCCGCGCGCCGGCTGTCCGCGTGCTCTCGCGGGTCGAGAACGTCGCTCCGCGGTTCTACGACCGTGGTCGTAGAACCGCCCTGCGACCGCGGTCGCAATCGCCCGCGCCCGAAATCCGATCGTGCTCCGATGTGTCAGGGACGCCGAACTCCGAGGATTGCTTCCACGGCCCGCCGGACAACACCGGCGGAACTATTCGGAGGTTATGGGCATGGCGGTTTCCGGCGCTGTCCGCAAGAACAGGTCCCTGGTTCTCGGGGCGGGCGGCGTACTGCTCGCCGCCGTCGTGGCCGCCGCTGCCGCATACGGCTGGCGCGAGCACAACAAGCCCAGCCAGGCATCCGCCGCGGACTGCCGGCTGGCGCAGCGGATCGTCGACGAGGCGCAGCGGCTCCCCAAGGACGCCAAGGCGGCTGACGCCTGGGGGCGGCGCACGGCCACGATGCGCAGGGAGCGGATGAAGGACGGCTACCTCGGCGCGCAGATCTCCAACTACGAGGGGTGGGCGGTCCTGCACGCCAAGGGCGAGGGGGAGCCGCCGGCCGGCCAGGAACTCGCCCGGATCGCCAAGGAGGCCAACAGCCACTGCACGGACGCCGGTATCACCCTCACCCTGCCCGCATTCGATTCCTGACGGACACGATGACGTTTCCGGAGCGGAGCGGCTCCGGATCGGAAAGGAATTCTGACGTGACCGCGGGGATCATATCGGCCGTGAATCTGGTGAAGAAATTCCGGCAGGGGCAGTCCGACGTCACAGCGGTGAACGGGATAACGGCGGATTTCGCCCGCGCCCGTTTCACCGCGATCGTCGGGCCGTCCGGTTCGGGCAAGTCGACGCTGATGCACTGCCTGGCGGGGCTGGACACCCCGACCTCCGGCCGGGTCGTGCTGGACGGCACGGACCTCGGAGGCCTGTCGGACCGGGCACTGACCCGGGTGCGCCGCGACCGGGTCGGTTTCGTCTTCCAGTCGTTCAACCTGCTCCCGCAGCTGACCGCGCTGGAGAACATCGTGCTGCCGCTCACCATGGCCGGCCGCCGCCCCGACCCGGCCCTGCTGGACCGCCTGGTCACCGTCCTCGGCCTCACCGACCGCCTCACCCACCGCCCCGGCGAACTCTCCGGCGGACAGCAGCAGCGGGTGGCGCTGGCCCGCGCCCTGGCGGCCCGCCCCGCCGTGGTCTTCGCCGACGAGCCCACCGGCAACCTCGACTCCCGCGCGGGCACCGAGGTGCTCGGCTTCCTCCGGGACTCCGTACGCGACCTCGACCAGACCGTGATCATGGTGACCCACGACCCGGACGCCGCGGCCCGCGCCGACCGCGTGATCGTCATCGCCGACGGCCGCGTCGTCGACGACCTCCACGCCCCCACCCGGGCCGAGGTCACCGACGCGCTGCGCACGGTGGTGAGGACCCGATGACGACGTCCGTCACCTGGCGCGCGAGCGTCCTGGGGTCCCAGCTGGCGGAACTGCTGCGCCGCCCGGCCCGCACGCTGACGACCGGTTCGTCGGTCCTGGTGGCCGCGTTCGTCGTCTTCGCCACCGTCATGGCGCAGCAGATCACCGAGAACACCGCCCGCGCCCACTTCCGCGGCACGCCCGCGGCGGTGTCGCTGGTCGTGACCGACACCGACGCCTCGATCGGCGGGGCGGCGCTGCGGCGGATCCGCGCGCTGCCCGGCGTGGCCGAGGTCGCGGCCCGGGCCGACGCCGGAGCCCCGGTCTCCGGCGGTCTGTCCCAGAACTATCTGCACCTGCGCGCCGACCCCGGTACCGGCCCGCTGTCCCGGGTCAGGCTCGTCGAAGGGAGCTATCCCGACGGGCCCGGCCGGATCGCCGTCAACCGCCCGGCGGCCGAAGAGCTCCGGCTGGCCCCGGGCCGCCGCATCACCCTGCTCTTCCCCGACCCCCGGAACCCGGAGAAGACCATCCGGTCCACGCTGACGGTCACCGGCGTGGTCAGCGCCGCCACGAACGCCGACCGGGACGCCGCCGGGTACGCGACCGGGCAGAACATCCTGCGCGTCGCGGCCCTGTCCGGCTACTCACGACTCGACGTCCGGGCCGTGAACGGCGCCGACAGCCAGGAGATCGCCCGGCGGGTACGGGACGTCCTGCGGACGCCGTCCCCGCACGCCCTGGTGAGGTCCGGGGACACGATCCGGGCCGCGGAGGCCCGCGCCGCCCTCGCGCAGTACCGCGAGATCTTCCAGCTGATCGCCGTGTTCCTGGCCGTCGCGGTGGGAGCCGCCGCCCTGGTCGCCACCTCCGCCTTCCGTATCGTCTTCGCGCAGCGGCTGCGGCAACTGGCGCTGCTGCGTGCCATCGGCGCCCAGCGACGGCAGCTCGTCACCGCGCTCGTCGCCGAAGGCGCCCTGGCGGGGGCCACCGCGGGGACACTCGGCGTCCTGGCGGCCTGGGGAGCCGGGCACCTGGCCCCGCCGGCCGCCCGCGCCGCCGGACAGGACCTGGCCGCGCCCGGTCTCCCCGTCGCGCAGGCCGCCCTGGTGATCGCCGGCGCCGCGCTGGTGACGGTCGGCGCGGTGCTCGCCCCCGCACGGTCGGCGTCGCGGGTGCCGCCGTTGCAGGCCCTGCGCGCCGCCGCCACGGTCACCGCCGAGCACCGTCTGCACCCCGCCCGGCCGGCCACCGGACTGTTCCTCGCCGTCACGGCCCTGGGGCTGGTGGCGCTGCTCCTCAGCGACCTGCCGCGGCCCGGGGCGGGCGGCTACGAACGGGACGTCACCGCCCTGCTGGTGACCGTCGCCTCGGCGGCCCTGGCCTTCCTGGCGCTGATCACGCTGGGCCCGCTGCTGGTCCGCCCGGTGCTGGCGGTCGCCGGATGGCCGCTGCGCAAGCTGGGCACCACCGGCAGGCTGGCGGTCGGGGTGGTCGGCGGCGCCCCGCGCCGGGCCGCCGCGGTGTCGGTCGTGGTCGCCCTCGGCGTGGCGCTCGTCGGGGGAGCCCTCGTCGCCGTCGCCTGCCTGGGCGGTTACACGGACCGCAAGCTGGCCGTCGAGGCACCGGCGGACTTCCGCGTGACCGACGCCGAGGGATTCCCGCCGGCCCTGGTCCGACGGCTCGCCGCCTCCCCCCGGCTGTCCGACGTCCTCGCCTACCGCACGCTCGACATCACGGTCGGGCCGACCGAGCAGACCGTCTCCGACCTGGACCTGCGGGCCCTGCCCACCGCCCGGGACATCGGCACGGCGACGGGGAGCCTGCGCGCCCTGCGTCCGGGCGAGGTGGTCGTGGCGGCCGTGTCCGCCGACGACCTCGGCGTGCGCGCCGGGGACACCGTCAGCGTCCCCGCTGCCCACGGGCGTCTGCGGCTGACGGTCGCGGCCACCCTCGCCGGTGACGGCCCGGTCGGTGCGGGACTCTTCGTGACACCCGCCGACCTCGGCCGCCTGGGCGCCGCCGACCGGCCGACCGGCATCCTCGCCGACGCCTCGTCCGACGGCCTCGCCGCGCGAGGCGAGGCACGCAGGGCCCTGGAGGCCGCCGTCGCCGCCCAGGTCCCCGACGCCGACGCGGCCGGCCTGGACGTACCGGCCGAGCTGCGGGACGTCACCCTCGGCGACATCCGGCTCGTGGGTACCGTCGCGCTCGGGCTCGTCGGCCTCACCGTGCTGATCGCCGTGGTGGGCGTGGTCACCACCACCAGTCTCACCGCGGTCGAACGCACCCGGGAGTTCGGCCTGTTGCGCGCCCTGGGCCTGGGCCGGGGCGCGCTGCGCCGGACCGTCGCCGCGGAAGCCGCCCTGTACGGCGCCCTCGGCGGCATCCTGGGGCTGGCCCTGGGGGTCCCGTACGCCTGGCTGGCCGTCCGGCTCGCCGTCGCACCGGCGCCCCTGCTGCTGCCCGCGGGCCGGCTCCTGGCGGTCTTCGCCACCCTGACGGCCGTGGCGGCACTCGCCGGACTCCTCCCCGCCCGCCGGGCCGGCCGCGCCACCCCGATGGCAGCGCTCGGCGACACCGACTGAGCCGAGCGGCACCGGTGCGGCCGGCCCGCGGGACATGAGGCCGGCGACGGCCCCCGCGGGGCGGTGCCGCTCCCGCCGCGTGAGTACCGCGCTCTCCCGACGTGCGCTGCCGCGGTGCACCACGGTCACACCGTGCTCCACGTGGAGGACGGTCACACCGTGCTCCACGTGGAGGAGACCGCGGTGGAGCAGCGTGAGGGCCGCCTCCCGGGCGGCGGCCACGAGAAGGCCGGCGGGACCCACGCCGCGGTGCTCTCCTGCCGTCAACGGAGCACGCGATTCACGAGGGCTCGTCGGGCTCTTCGTCCGTCGGGCCGTCCTTCCCGCGGTCCGGCCACAGTTGCCACACCAGCAGGATCGCCGCCGTCAGCAGGGCGACGAGCGTGAGGATCGACTGGGCGGAGTTCAGGAACGGGATGATCCCGCCGTCCTCGGCGGGCTGAACATACCGGTCGGGCTCGTGGCCCGGGTCGGCTCGCAGGATCGTGCCTGCGGTGGATGCCGGGCGGCTCGGAACCGCCCGGCACATCCAGAGCAGATGTGCGGACACAGCGGACACTCCAGTGTCGGTGAGGAAGGCACGCCGAAGTCACGGGCGTGCGGGGCGACGTGATGCGTTGGAGTGCCGACCGGCTACGGCGCGCAGGGCTGCACGCGGTGCAGCAGGACCGTCAGGGCGCACGGCCGTGGGAGGGCGACCGCGGGCAGTGGCGGGCGCGGCGGGCCCGGCGGCGCCGCGCCGGTCATCCCGAGGATCAGGCCGACCGCGTGGAGCACGTGGTCCCAGCAGCGGTGTGCGGCGGCGGCAACGGCGTACGACAGGCGTTCCGGCAGGTCGGACGCGCAGCGGAAGACGTGGACCAGCGCGAGGGCGAGCAGGAAGTTCAGTGCCGCCATGGCCGGCAGGTCGTGGTGCAGGGCCGACGGCAGCCGGAGGTGGTCGTCGAGCGCCCGGGCGGGGATCTCGGTGTCCGTGAACTCCAGCCAGACCGGCAGCAGGGCCTGCACGGCGGCGAGGGCGAGTGCGCTCCCCCCGGTCGCTCCGGACCGCAGGACACGCCGCGCACACGTCGCGAGGACCACGACGGCCACCGCGAGAGCCTGCCACGAGACGGAGGAGTCCGTCGTCGCGTGGTGGAGTCCCGCGGCCAGCGCGCCGCCGCCCAGTGCGAAGGCCAGGGCCCGCGCGGCGGTGCCGCCCGGGGCGTGGGGGAGTCCGAGGTGATCCGGCATGTCCGGACCATCATGACGCATCACGGGTGAACGCCGGCGCGAGCACGGCGTTCCGGCCGGGCGGCGGACGGCGCGTCCCGGACGGGAGGTCAATCGTGCGCCGGGCGGCCCGCGAGCCTGTGGTCGGCCAGACCGAGCGCCTCCTCGACGACCCGGCGCAGGTGACCGTCCCGCAGCGAGTACACGACCCTGCGCCCCTCCTTGCGCGTGGCCACCAGGCCGGCGAGGCGGAGCCGGGCCAGGTGCTGGCTGACCGCCGGCCGGGCCGCGCCGCACCGCTCGGTGAGCGTGGTGACGTCCGCCTCGCCGTCCATCAGAGCGTGCAGCAGGACGAGACGCGTGCGGTCGCCGAGCAGGGAGAGCAGCTCCGCCGCGAGGGCGAACTGTTCTTCGCCCGGGGTGGGCGGATGCGCATCATGCGCAGGTGATAGATGCATGCGTGCGCTCATACGCACATAATGGGCTGGTGGGCACCGCCGTGTCCACCGAGCCGGCACCGCACGCGCGCCCGCGCGCCGGAAGGGAACCCTCGTGAGCGAGCACCAGCACGATCATTCCGCCACCCGGGAGCACCATGGCCACGACCATGACCACGGCGGCGGGCACGGGCACCACCACGACCGGGACCGCGACCTCTCCGGGAGTCACGGCCACGGCCACCGCCACCACTCCTCCGGCCGCCGTGTCGCCCGGTGGCGCCACCGGCTCTCGCACGCCGTCAAGCCGCACTCGCACGAGGCGGCCGACAAGGTCGACGCCGCGCTGGAGTCGTCCGCACGCGGCATGAAGGCCCTGTGGGTCTCGCTGGCGGTGCTCGGCCTGACGGCCGTCGTCCAGGCCGTGATCGTGGTGATCTCCGGGTCGGTCGCGCTGCTCGGCGACACCGTCCACAACGCCGCCGACGCGCTCACCGCCGTCCCGCTCGGCATCGCCTTCCTCCTCGGCCGCCGCGCCGCCACCCGCCGCTTCACCTACGGGTACGGGCGGGCCGAGGACCTGGCGGGCATCGTCATCCTGCTGACGATCGCCGCCTCCGCAGGCTTCGCCGCCTGGTCGGCGATCGGCCGCCTGCTCGACCCGCGCGACATGGAGCACGTCCCGATCGTCGCGGCGGCGGCCGTGGTCGGCTTCATCGGCAACGAGTGGGTCGCGCGCCACCGCATCCGGGTCGGCCGCGAGATCGGCTCCGCCGCCCTGGTCGCCGACGGCCTGCACGCTCGCACCGACGGCTTCACGTCCCTCGCCGTGCTGTTCGGCGCCGGCGGCGCGGCGCTGGGCCTGCAGCTCGCCGACCCCCTGGTGGGACTGGCGATCACCGCGGCGATCCTGCTGGTGCTGCGGGACGCGGCGCGCGAGGTGTTCCGCCGGATCATGGACGCCGTCGACCCGGCTCTGGTGGACGCGGCCGAACAGGCGCTGCGGAGCGTGGAGGGCGTACGCGAGGTCGGCGAACTGCGTCTGCGCTGGATCGGGCACACACTGCGGGCGGAGGTCGCCGTCGTCGTGGACGGGGAGCTGAGCGTGCGGGAAGCGCATGACGTGGCGGTCGGGGCCGAGCACGCCCTGCTGCACGCGGTACCGAAGCTGACCGCGGCTCTGGTGCACGCCGATCCGACGCCGGCCGAGGGAGGCGTCGACCCGCACCACGCGCTGGCGCACCACGCGGCGGCCTGAGCCCGCGACGGGTCCCTCGGCTCCGACGTCCGACCGTGACGGCGCGGGTGGCGGACCGTCCGTGCGGGCACGACCGGGAGTTCGCCGTGACGGGCGTGGCCGGGCGTGAGGGCGTGACGGGCGTCGGGGCCGGTTTCCGCGGACCTGGTGCCGAGCGCGTGCTCGGGGTGTCAGGTGCCGGTGACGGCCGCCTGGTCGGCGGGCGGGGTGTCACCCCGGCCCTGCCCGGCGGGGTGACGGAGCCGCTGTCGTCGGGACCGCTACTCGTCCCAGATCGTGCGGTAGGCGTCGCGGTAGCCCTCGGAGTCCCAGGACAGCGTGCCGCCGGTGTTGGCCGCGACGGTGATGTGGGCGGGAGCGACGTATCCGCTGGACGGCTTGCCCGCGAAGGCGCGGTTGAACTCGTCGACGATCTGCCAGCCCTGCTCGGACAGCGGCTCGGGCACGGTGGCCGCCTGGTACGCCTTGCCGTTGATGCGCTCGAAGGCCGACGGGTCGCCGTCGCCCGCCCCGATGTTGAACGGGGCCCCCGCACCGTCCTTGCCGGCCGCGCGCAGGGCGGACTCCGCGTAATCGAAGTACAGGTCGTTGATGGCGGCGGAGTGGGTCCACCGGTTGCCGAAGCGGGCGGCCAGGGAGGAGACCCGCTTGACGGTGCGGGTGTTGGCCTGGGGGATCGGGATGTTCTCGTAGCTCAGCAGCTTCACGTCGGAGCAGGTGGCGAGTTCCTTCTTGATCAGGTCGGACTTGCGCTTGGCGAACGGGATGGAGGCGTCGGTGAACAGCACGACGCCGGCCCGGCCGTCGGACTGGGCGATGATCCATTCGGCGCTGAGTCTCGCCACGTCCTCGACCCTCGTGGTGATGTTGGTGAACAGCTTCGGGTCCTCGCTGGGGCCGGGCGTGGCGACGGCGTGCCAGCCGATCAGCGGGATGCCGGCGGCGTTCGCCCGCTCGACCTGCTTCGGGGTGGAGCTGGGATCGAAGCCGCCGATGACTATGCCGTCGGGCTTGAGGGCGAGCGCCTGGTCGAAGGCGTCCTTGAGACCGGCGGGCGTGCCCTGGCCGTTGATGGTGTGCACGCGCCAGCCGATGACGTCGGCCGCTTCCTGGACACCCTGGGCGACGCCCTTGACGCCGGGATTGGTCAGCGTCTGGGCGATGTAGACGATGCTCCGGCCGGGGACCGCCCGGGGGCCGCCGGTCGGCCCGGACCAGGGGGCGTCGACCTCCTCGGCCGCCTTGACGTCGCGCTTGACCCGGCTGAGGACGTCGGGGCAGCCGGGTCCGGACGAGCCGCCGGAGGACGCGCCGGCGGATTCGGCGGTCGTCGAACCGCTCTCGCAGCCGGCGACGAGGGTGACGGTGGCCAGGAGGGCTGTCGCGGTCACAGCCGCCTTGCGGGTGGGGTGCACGAGGTCTCCAACACAGGCGAGAGAGCAGGCAGGGCCGGGCGGGGGAGGGGGAGTTCGGGGGGCGGGCGACGGCTTCGGCGTACGGTCGCCGTCGCGAGGACCCGCTTCGCCTCGGGAGGCTGCGGGGACACGGGACTACGGCGGGCGTCGGTTCCCGGGCGGTGGCCCGGGGCCCGCGGGGCCGGCGGCAGGCGTGCTGCCGAGGATCATGCTCAACCGGTCGGTTCCCGTCAATTCCCCCGCCGGCACAGTACATCGGCCGGCCGCACATGGTGCGACGCGGGCCTTCGGAGATGAAGTATCACGATCCGTGCAGCACCCGTGAAGCTTCTGTAATCATCTTTTGATCACTGGAAAGCTGTGATGTCGCTGTAAGTGCGGCTATGCTCACGCAGCCGGTTTTGGACACCTGGCGTGTTCTCTTCACCCCTCTCAGCGGCGAGCGCCGTGAATGTGTCACGTCCGCTGCCGGCCATCGGCGGTCCGGCGGTGACGACGGCGCTGCCGCCGCTCGGCAACACATCGAAGGAGGCACGGGTGTCCGCGAACAGAGGCAACCCGCCGCTCGCTCCCGAGCCACCGGGGGCGGCCGACCGGAGTCCGCGGCCGCGTCGGACGACGGCGAGCCTCCTCGACCGGTGGCCCTTCCGCCGCAAGCTCAACGTCCTGGTGATCGCGCCCCTCGTGGCCGTCGGCGTGCTCCTCGGCATCGGCGCCTACGGCCAGGCCAGGCAGGCCCGGGACGCGGACCGGACAGCGGAACTGGTGCGCGACAGCGAACAGGTCGCCGAACTCATCAACGACGTGCAGGCCGAACACCAGCAGGCGCTGCTGCTCTCCGTGCAGTACGCGGCGTACCGCCCCGAAACGCCGCTGCCGTCGGTCGTCGCCTACCACCAGGCGCAGCGGAGCACCGACCGGCAGGCCGCCGCCGTGCGTTCGGCGTTCGCCCCGGACCTGCCGCGCGAGGAGGCGCAGGCGCTCGACTACATCCGCGGCCTCGGCGTCCTGCGCGCGAAGCTCGAACGGGGCTACGTCTCCGTCGCCGACATCGACCCCGCGTACGCTTCCGCGGTCGACTACCTGATCGACGGCATCGGTCTGGACCGTTACTCCGGTACGTCGTCGTCCTCCGTCACGGCGCGCGTCGACGCGGTGCTGCGCGCCGACGCCGCCCACGCGGCCTTCGAGAGCGCGGTGTTCTCCGCGCAGACCCGGGACGCCAACCCCCTCACCGAGTACAGCCGCGCGGTCGACGCCCACGCCCTCTACGACCATCAGACGCGACGGTTCCAGCGGATCGCCGCACCCGACGAGGTGCTGCGGATGGAAGGCATCGAACTCGGCGCCGAGCAGAACGGCATCAACGCCCAGTACGCCCAGTTGCAGATCGATCCCGGCGCCCTGCGGGGCAAGTCGCCGGCCGAACTGCGCAAGGCGATGGCCGACGGGGACCGGCAGTCCGAGACCCGCCTCGGGATCACCCGGTCGCTGATCGAGGAGACCGCCGTACAGGCCGACGCCGCCTCGGCGGAGGCGCTGCGGGGCGCGCTGTACCTGGTGGCTCTGGCCCTTCTCGGCTTCGTCGCCTGGCTGGCCTTCTGCGTCATGGTCCGGCGCTCGGTCGTACGTCCGCTGGTGGCCCTCACCGACGCCGCCCAGCGGGTGGTCGACGTGGCCGGCGAGGAACTCGCCCGGGTCGCGGACGACGACTCCGGCGACATCACCCCCCTGCGGCCCCGGCCGATCCCCGTCCCGGTGCGCGACGAGATCGGCGGGCTGGCCGAGGTGTTCAACCAGGTCCAGGTCACCGCCGTGCAGCTGCTGGAGCGCCAGATGCTCAGCCGCCGCAACGTGGCCGAGATGTTCGGCAACGTCGGCCGCAGGGTGAGCAACCTGACGACGCGTCAGCTCTTTCTCATCGACGAGATGGAGAAGGAGGAGACCGACCTCGAACTTCTCGAACGGCTCTACCGCATCGACCACATCGCCGTACGCCTCCAGCGCAACGCCGACAGCCTGATGCTGCTCGCCGGGATCCGGGAGCGCGGCGTCGATTCCCGTCCGGTCCCCCTGTCCGACGTCATCCGGGCGTCGCTCGCCCAGATCGAGGGCTACTCGCGGGTGTCCCTGCGGTGCGGGACGGAGGTCACCGTCGCGCCCGACGTCGTCGGCGACCTGACGCTGATGTTCGCCGAACTGCTGGAGAACGCGGTCTCGTTCTCCCCCTCCGACACGTCCGTCGAGGTGGTGGTCCGCCCCGGCGCCGACGTCACCGAGGAGGGCGGGGCACTGGTCGAGATCATCGACCACGGTCTCGGCATCAACGCGGAGCGCCTCGCCGAGGAGAACGCCCGGCTGATCCGCCGGGAGCGGCTCGACCTCGTACCGACCAAGGTGCTCGGTCTCTTCGTGGTCGGCAGCCTCGCCCGGCGCTGGGGCGTGCGGGTGTCCCTGAGCCGTACGCCGGGCGGCGGCGTCACCGGCACGGTGTGGATCCCCGCCGCGCTGCTGCCGGCCGCGGACCCCGCGGGCCTGCCGCAGCCCGTGGCCACGGGCGCGGTCGCCAACGTGACGCCGCTTCCGGTGCGGACCGGGAAGGAGACCGCCGTGCCGGTGCCGTCGCCCGTACCGGCCACCGCCTCCGCCGTCCCCGCGCGGCGGCCGGCGCCGGCACCGCCCGACGAACTCCCGCGACGGGTCCCGGACTCCACCGGCTTCGGACCGGCCGCCGCGGAACGGACCGGCGCGCAGGCCGGCGCCCGGACCGGCGCCCCGACCGGCGCTCAGGTCGGCGCTCAGGTCGGCGCGACGCGGACCGCCGGCGCGGACGAACGGCCGTCCGCCCGGACCTCCCGACCGCTGCACCGGCGGGTGCGGGGAGCGACGCTCGCCCGGACCGCCGCACCGGCCGACCGTGTGCCGACGGGCGTGCGGCAGCCCGCGGACGCCGAGGCCGTCCGCTCGAAACTCGACGAGTTCGAGGCCGCCGTACGCCGGGCGGAACGGGACAGCGCCCACGCTCCGGCCGAGGCGCCGGCATCTCAGTACCAGGAAACACAGAAGGAGTCGGGCAGTGGCCACGTCGATGGATGACAGCACCTCCGAGCAGCCGGAGCCGACCGACCTGCGAGCCGCCGCAGCCGATTTCACCTGGCTGCTCCAGCGGTTCGCCACCGACACCGCCGGCGTGGTCGACGCCATCGCGGTGTCCTCCGACGGCCTGCTGATCGCCGTCTCCCGGCTGCGCGACCAGGCCGACTCCGAACGGCTGGCCGCGATCGTGGCCGGACTGACGAGTCTCGCCGCGGGCGCCTCCGGCAACTACGGTCTCGGCGCCCTCGACAAGGTCATCGTCGACCTGGAGCACGGCCACGTCCTGGTGTCGGCCATCGGCGCCGGAGCCGTCCTCGGCGTGGTGACCTCCGGGGACGCGAAGCTGGGCAACATCGCCTACGAGATGACCCTGTTCGCCAACCGGGCCGGGGCCGCGCTCACCCCCCAGCTGGTGCTGGAGCTGAAGAACAGCGTCGGCGCGGCGTCGGCCCGCTGACCGTGCCTGAGGCCAGGGCACGGCTACTGGCACATCGTGAAGGGACCGTGATGGCCGTCGTTGGACCACCGCACGAGGCGGCAGGGGAAGCCGAGGGCTCGCCGGAGCCGCCACGTCGCGCACCCGCGATCCGGCCGTTCCTGCTGACCACCGGGCGGGTGTCGGCGGACGGCAGCACGCTGCCGATGCCGGTGGAGACCCAGATCGTGTCGACCTCGGCCGGGCTCCTGGCCCTTCACTCGCTCACTTTCGAACGCCACGACATCGTCGCGGCCTGCCGGCGGCCTCAGTCGGTGGCGGAACTGGCCGCCGAGCTGCGACTGCACCTCAACGTGGTGCGCGTGCTGGCCGAGGACCTGCGTACCGCCGGGCATCTGGCGGTCCATCGGCCGAATGCCGCGATCGCCCAGGATCTCTCCGTACTGCGAAGGGTTATCGATGGTCTCCGTGCCGTCCCCGACTCACGGGACACACTCCGTGACACCAGCTGAACATCCTCCGACGCCGGTCAAGGTGGTCATCGCCGGCGGCTTCGGCGTCGGCAAGACCACGACCGTGGCCTCGATATCGGAGATCCGCCCGCTGACCACCGAGGCCGCGATCACCGAGGTCGCGGCGGGAGTGGACGACCTCACCCACACGCCGGGCAAGATCACCACCACCGTCGCCATGGACTTCGGCTGCGTCACCATCGACCCGACGCTGAAGCTGTACCTGTTCGGCACCCCGGGCCAGGACCGGTTCGGCTTCATGTGGGACGACCTGGTGGAGGGCGCCCTCGGCAGCCTGGTGATCGTGGACACCCGCCGGCTGGACGACTGCTACGCGGCGGTGGACTACTTCGAGCACCGGGACATCCCCTTCGCGGTCGGCGTCAACGCCTTCGACGGCGAGGTCGAGCACGACCTCGCGGAGGTGCGGTGGGCGCTGGACATCGCCGAGCACGTACCGCTGGTCGTGTTCGACGCGCGGAACACGGGCTCGGTCCGCGACGCGCTGCTCGCCGTGCTGGACGTCGCCGTGCGCCGCGCGGAGGCCGCCGCGGCGCACTGACGGCACAGGGCCGGCCGGGCCCGCGTACCGGGCGCCCGCGACCGGCTGCCCCGGCCGGCGGCGCACCCGCGTCGCGGTCGGGCCGCCGGGCGGCGGAGGCCGGTCCGGTGGCGGTGACGGCCGGGACGGTGGCGGTGACGGCCGGCGGTGACGGCCGGGACGGGAGTTTAGAGGAGGCGGACACAACTCGACGTATGGCGAAGGTCACAGGGTTCCGTTTTTCCCAACTCCCATACCTACCAATGCACTTGAAACGGTACTGCTCGCGCCCGCAGCCACCGGTCCGGGCCGGTCCCGCAGCGCGTCACCGCTCCGTGAGCAAATCGAACTCAGCTTGTTCGATCAGTGTGCGTCTGGCTACAGTCGGCCCGCATGACCACCCCGGACCCCTCACTCATCCGCAGCAGCTTTGCGGCAGTACAGCCCCACGGGCCGCAGCTCACCGCGTATTTCTATGACCACCTCTTCACCCACAACCCGGGCGTGCGCCCGCTGTTCGCCGCTCACCTCGACGAGCAGCGCGACCGCCTGTGGGCCGCGCTGGGTGCCCTGGTCGCCAACCTCGAGAACACCGAGACGCTGGTCGGCATGCTCCAGAACCTGGGGCGCCGCCACGTCGGCTACGGCGCGCTGGCGGAGCACTACCCCGCCGTGGGCGGCAGCCTGATCGCCGCCCTGCGTCACTACGCGGGCGACGCGTGGACGCCGGCCGTCGAGGAATCCTGGACGGCGGTCTACGGAGTGATCAGCGACACGATGATCGCGGCTGGCGAGGCCGCCGCGCGCTGACCCCGGCAGCGACAGCCGCATCCTGACGAGCCGTCGGGCCGGCTCGCCATCGTTTCGGAGGTCACACCTGATACCAGCCACCGGAGTGCGGACATGAGCGATTCCCAGGCACTGAGAGACTCCTTCGCCCTGGTGGGCAAGTCGGGAGACGAGGTACCGCGGTACTTCTACTCGTACTTGTTCCTCATCGCGCCGGAGGTCCGGCCGATGTTCCCCGTCGCGATGGGGGCACAGCGCGACCGGCTCGTGGCCGCCCTGGGCCGGATCGTCGCCGAGGCGGACGACCCGGACCGGCTCCTGCCGTACCTGCGGCAACTCGGCCGTGACCACCGCAAGTTCCAGGTGGTGGCACAGCACTACGAGGCGGTGGGACAGGCGCTGCTGGCCACGCTGGCCTACTTCCTGGGCGAAGCGTGGACCCCGGAGCTGCAGCACGGCTGGACCGAGGCGTACACCCTGGTGGCCCGCACCATGGTGGAAGCCGCGGAGGACGACGCCAGGGTGAACCCGCCGTGGTGGAACGGCGAGGTGGTGCAGATCGAGCCGCGCGGCTTCGACCTCGCGGTCATCACGCTGCGCCTGGACCGTCCGATGGCGTACCGGGCCGGCCAGTCCGTCATGGTGGAGACCCCGACGCTGCCGAGCACCTGGCGGTCGTTCACCCCGGCCAACGCGACCCGCGCCGACGGGATCGTCGAGTTCCACGTGCGTGCCGTCGACGGAGGCCTGGTCAGCCCGGCCCTGGTATACGGACTGCGCCGAGGGGACGTGCTGCGCCTCGGCGCCCCGGTCGGCGGCCGGCTCACCCTGCAGGCGTCCGGCGGCCGGGATCTGGTGCTGATCGCCGGGGGCACCGGCCTGGCCCCGATGCGCGCCCTGGTGGAGGAGATCGCCTGGCGCGGGCCCGCGCGGGGAGTGGACCTGTTCGTCGGGGCGCGGGACGCCCGGGGCCTCTACGACCAGCAGGTGCTGCGGCAACTGGCCGAGGCCAACCCGTGGCTGCGGGTGACGCCGCTGGTCGGGACGGACGCCGGCACCGTCGACAACCGCAGCCTCGCCGGCCCGGTCCTGCGTGCCGCCCACTGGCACGGGCGCTCCTTCTACGTCTGCGGCTCGCCGTCCATGGTCTCCGCGACGGTACGCGATCTGGCGGGCGCGGGCGTCTCCCACGACTTGCTGCACTTCGAAGAAGACGCTCGGTGATCGGAGATACGTGAACAGGACACGAGGACACCATCCGGGGGACCGCCGGGTGAGCCCCGAGGCACTAAGGTCGATGACCTTTCCCCGCGCTCCCCTCACCCGCCGCGGTTACAGCGAGGAAGCGGTGCACGACGCCCTGCGCCGTTGCGCGGCGACCCTGATCGAGCTGACGCAGGAGAACGACCGCCTGCGCACGGACATGCAGCGTCACCGGGACTGGATCCGCGCGAACAACATCGGCGACGGCACCGGCCTGACCGGGGTGCCGACCGTGGACGCGGTGCTGCAGCAGGCCCGCGCCCAGCAGGCCGCCGAGAACACCGTCAACGTCGCCCGCGAGCAGGCGCGGAACATGGTGCGGGCCGCCCGGGCGCAGGCGGAGGCGATCCTGCAGCAGACCTGGGAGAAGACCACCCAGGCGGCGGCCGCGGGCGGCCCGGAGGAGACCGAACGGCTCATCTCCTACCTGCGCCAGATCGCCGAGTCCCTGTCGGTGACCGCGGACGAGTACGCCGCCAAGCGCGCCCAGATCGTCCCGGCGGCCGCCGCCGCGGCCCCCCGCTCGATCGCCGACCACCGGACCGCCGTACCGCCGGACCACCGGACTGCCGTGTCGCCGGACCACCGGACTGCCGTGTCGCCGGACCACCGGACTGCCGTGTCGCCGGACCACCGGACTGCCGTGCCGCCGGACCACGGGCCCGGCGCGGAGAGGGAACAGCCTCTCGGCATCGCGAACGCCGTCGGCCCGCCCGGCCGCGACCACTGAACACGGCGGCACCGGCCGGCGGAGGGCCACGAGGCCGGGGTGCTGTGGTCCGTGGCCCGTGGGGTGGTGGCCGTGGCTCCTCGGGGGCTCGTTCGGGTCAGCGCTGGAACTGCTTGGTCAGGCCGAGCTGGCTCATGATGGCGCCGGTGTCCAGATAGGCGCGGCCTTCCTTGATCTTGCCGTCCTTGACCTCGTAGATGTCGCACCCGTGCACCGTGACGTGACGGCCCGTGGCGGGCAGGGTGCCGGCGTGCAGGACCAGGTCTCCGGTCTGGGTCCCGCTGCTCGTGTACTCGACCACCACCGTGTCCTCCTTGGCGGTGAGGTGGTCGACGGTGAACTTGCCGTCGGGCATCGCGTCGAACATGGCCTTCGCGAGCCGGGTGAAGCCCTCCGGGCCCTGCAGTGTCCTTCCGCTGCCCTCGTCGACCAGGGTGCAGTCCGGAGCCACGGACCCGGCGATGCGGTCGTAGTCCCGGTCGTTCCACGCCCGGAACAGATCGCGGACGAAGGTTTCGTTGTCAGCCATGCGAACCTCCATGGGGAACGTCCCTTTCCTCCATGCTGACCCGCCGCGTCCGACCGTGCATTCGCTGCGGACCGCGGCACGGCCGGGCGTCGGCTCATCTCCCCTGCGCGGCAGAGCCGTTGGACCGGGGACGGATGAGCAGATACGCGGTCACGGCCAGGGCGAGCGGCAGGAAGCCGACCACCAGCATGGTGAGCCTGAGGCCTTCGGTGAAGTCCAGCCCGAGGGCCAGTCCGGACTGCCGGAGCAGGTTCGGGTCGTATCCGGCGGTGCCGGGACTGTGCGCCATCGCACTGCGTGCCGCGTCCACGGCCTGCTCGGCCTCCTCCACCGAGATCCCGCGTGCTTCGGCGTCGTTGAGCCACCGCTGCTGGAAGAAGAGGTCGAGCAGCAGGAGGTACACGGCGGGTCCGAGCGCGTAGCCGGTCATTCCGAACGCCGGCTGGACGGAGGCCACGGTGCCGGACCTGCCGGGCGGTGCGTGGGACAGGATGGTCTCGGCCACCGCGGCGGAGGCCACCATCGATCCGAGGTTGGTGAGCCAGGTGGCCAGCACCAGCACCCACAGCGCCATCGTGGGCGCCGCGGTCGCCGCCATCAGCAGTGCGCTCGCGGCCAGCACCAGCAGGCCGGTGACGAGGACCGGCCGGGGGGTGTACCTCCCCATCAGGCGCCCCGCCAGGACGACGGCGCCCGCGATCACCGCCGTGCCGGGCAGGTACAGCAGGCCGATCGTGCGCGGGGCCAGCGACAGGATCACGCTGCCGAACTGGCCCAGCGCGAAACCGAACCCGGCGGCGAGGAAGTTCAGCGTCAGGGCGGCCAGCGCGGCCACGGTGAACGGGGCGCTGCGGAACAACGACAGGTCCAGGACCGGATCCGGAGTCCGGCGCTCCCGGAGCACGAACAGCGCCAGGGCGACCGCGCTGACCGCCAGCGGCAGCCAGGCCCGGAGCTGGGAGAACCCGTTCTCCGCCTCGGCGATGCCGTAGACGAGGGTCAGCAGGGCGGTGCCGGCCAGGCCGACGCCGACGGCGTCAAGCCCGTGCCGCCGCAGGACGGGCGGCTCGGTGACGTACCGGGCCGTCAGCCCGAGGGAGATGAGTGACAGCAGCGGGCTGAGCAGGAACAGCCACCGCCAGCCGACGGCCTCCACCACCCAGCCCCCGGCCGCGGGGGTCACCCCGCACAGCGCCATCTCGATGGCCATGAACACGCCGATGGCCGCCGGCCGCCCCTCCTCCGGCACCGACGCCTTGAGCAGCGCCAGCGACACGCCCAGCATCGCGGCCAGCGCCAGGCCGTCCAGGAGGCGCATCACCAGCAGGAACCCGTAGCCGGGGGAGATCGCGGAGAGCAGGTTGACGATCATGACGCCGACCAGCCCCAGCATCAGCAGCCGCTTGAGCCCGAAGGCGTCCCCGAGACCTCCCACGGCGAGCACGGCGGCGGCCACGACCAGCGTCGCCGCGCCTCCCAGGAATCCGACGGCGTCGGGCGGCACGTGGAGGGCCCGGCTGATCTGGGGCATGTTCAGGCTGAGGACCAGCGGGTCGACGGCCGTGATCGTGAAAGCGAGGGAGAGCCCCGTGATGACCGGAAGGAGCGTGACGGTGGAGCGCGGCTCCGCAGTCGACACAGCAGCACCTCCCGCACGTCGGCCGGCGCCGGCCGCCGACCGCACGCCGACCGCTCGACCGTAACCCGGTCGTGCTTCCGGCCCGGTCCTCACCGGCCGACGCACGTGGCCCGACACCTGTTCGGACCACGTGGGGCGCCGGCGCGGACGCGGAAGCGGGTGTCGGCTCGGCCGGGGCCCGGCGGGGCCCGGCCGGGGCTCGGCGGGGGCTCGGCGGGGGCTCGGCGGGAGCACGGCGCCTTCGGTGGCGGGCCGTCCGGCCGGAGGGGACGCTGTACGCAGGGGGCAACGCGTGATTGAGAGGCATCACATGGCCCAGACCGCCGGCACGCACCACAAGGCGCACACGCCGTTCTTCTCCCGCCCCGCTGTCCGCCGCCTCACGCCGTTCGTCCTGACCAGCGCGATCGCCATGATCTTCATCTTCGAGAACCGTGCGAGCACCGAGATCCGCCTTCTCGTCCCGGTGGTGACCATGCCGCTGTGGGGCGCCCTCCTGATCGCCTGGGGCCTCGGCGTCCTCGCCTGCACCTTCACCGTGCGCCGACGCTCCCACCGGCATGCGAGGGGACCCACGTGAACCTGGCCGGCGTGAAGCCGTGACCCCGGTCCGTCGCGGGCGTCCGCCGCCGGGCCGGCGGGTGTTCAGGACAGGCGGTGGGCGGCCGCCGTGTGCAGGGCGCGGCGCAGTGCGGGCGGCGGGGGCGGGCCGTCGCCCTCGGCACCGGCGGTGACCGCGGCGGCCACCGCGCGCAGCTTGGTGTTGGACAGCTGGGAGGCCTCCCGCAGGATGTCCCACGCCTCCTGCGCGGTGCAGGAGTGGGTGGCCATCAGAACGCCCCGCGCCTGGTCGATGACCGGGCGGGAGGCGATGGCGTGGCGCAGTTGCCCGACCTCCTCCCGCAGTTGGTCCAGCCGTTCCGCCCGTTCCAGGGCGACCGCGGACGCCGCCGGTGGGGACGCCGCAGGTGGGGACGCCGCAGGTGGGGACGGCGCCGGGTCGGTGCGGTGGGCCGCGGAGCGCAGCGGGGCCTCGGCGTCCAGTCCGGCGAGTTCCAGGATGCGGCGCGGCTGGCCGTTCCAGTGCGCGGTGCGCACCGTGACCCGGTGCCGGTCGCCGTACGCCCCGAGATGGTCCAGGAACCGCAGTCCGGCGGTGTCCATGAACACGACGCCGCTCATGTCCAGGTCGATCCGGTCGATGCCGGCCGGCAGCCCGCCCAGCGTCGCGGCCAGCGTGTCCGCGCATCCCTGGACGAGTTCCCCGCGGGGCGCGAGCCGTGCCCGGCCCGCCTCCACACGGGCGTCGATGACCAAGGTGTTCAACCGTCCCGCCAGAGGGGTCCGTGCCGCTGAGGTCATGCCCTGCCTCGCTGCTTCCGACAGTCGTCACGTTCCGTCGCGTCGCGCCGCCGGTCCCGGCGGGGCGAGTGGGGGCCGGACCCGCGGGGCCCGAGGGTGTTGCCAGTGCGCCTGCCCGGCGCCCGGCGCGCTACACCCGGCAGGCGGAACGGCGCACGCGCACGGGGGGCAAGCGTGCCGTTGTTCCGGGTCGAGACGCGGTGCCGCGGACGGGAACGTGCTGTGCGAGGTGCGAGGTGCGAGGTGCGAGGTGCGAGGTGCGGGGTGCGGGGTGCGGGGTGCGGGGTGCGGGGTGCGGGGCACCTCGCCGATCCGCTCCGGCCGAGAGGACGGCCGAGAGGATGACGGGGGTCTCGGTCAGTCGGACATCGGGTCGAGCACCAGCGGTTCGATCTTGCCCTCCAGCATGTAGCCCAGCCCCTGCACGGCGCACACGTCCGGCCGTTCGGCGATGTGCACCGGGATCCCGGTGAACTGCCGCAGCATGTGGTCCAGCCCCGGCAGCAACGCGCTCCCGCCGACCATCATGATCCCGCGGTCGGCCAGGTCGGCGACCAGATCGGGCGGGCAGTCGCGCAGCACCTTGCCGATGCCGTCGAGCACGGCGGTCAGCGGGGTCTGGATGGCGTCGCGGACGGCGGCGGTGTCCACCCGCACGGAGCGGGCCAGGCCGGTGGCGACGTCCCGCCCGTGGATCTCGGTGGAGGTCGGGCCGTGCGGGGTGAGCCCGTTGCCGGACAGGGCCAGTTGCAGCGGCCGTACGGACTGGCTGGGCAGCATGAGTTCGTGCTGGTGGCGAAGGTGCTGCACGATCGCGTGGTCGACGGCCTCGCCGCCGACGGGGATGCGCTCGGCCGTCACGATGGAGCCGAGGGAGAGCACGGCCACCTGGGTGGCCGCCGCCCCGCACACCATGACCATGGTGGCCTCGGGCTGCTCCACGGGCAGTCCGCAGCCCACGGCGGCGGCGATGAGGGTGTCGACGAGTTCCACCCGCCGGGCGCCGAGCCCGACGAGCGTCTCGATCGCCGCGCGCTGGGCGAGCGGGTCGGCGTCGTACGGGGTGCAGGCCGCCGCCCGCAGCCGGGGTTTGCGGCGCAGTGCGCGGCGGATCTTGTCGCCCAGCAGGTGCCGCAGCATGCGCTGCGCCATCTCGATGTCGACGACGGTGCCGCCGGAGACGGGGCGCACGACACGGATGTAGTTGGGGGTACGGCCGGTCATCTTCTCGGCGAACTCGCCGACCGCGATCAGCGCGCCGGTGCGGGTGTTCACGGCGGCGACGGACGGCTGGTCGACGACGAGGCCGGCGCCCTTGACGTAGACGCGGGTCCGGGCCGCCCCCAGGTCGACGGCGAAATGGCAGCGGCGCAACCGCTCCAGACTGGCGGTCATGGCAGGGTCCTCCCGAGAGCGCAGGCCGTGTCCCGCCGGGCGGCGGGCCTCCCTGGCATCGTGCGGCGGCCGGGGAGCGGGCGCCTTTTGTAGGGGGCCGGGCGGGTCGCCGCTGAATGGGGGTTGTCGCGGCGCGGTGCTTGCGGGGCGGGCGTCTTTGGCGGGAACATGCCAGGCGGTTTCCGTCGCCGCCGGTCAACTCCCCGGCGGCGCAAGTCACATGACGCGCGACGGAAGAGGCCTGGATGAGCAGAGGACCAGTCAGACGCGGGGCGACCCTCCTGTCCGCCGGGCTGGTGCTGGCCCTGTCGCCGACGGCACGGGCAGCCGGGGAGACCGGCACACCGCCCCCCGCGCACCCGGTCCGCCACACGGCCCCTCACACAACCACCCACGCGACTACCCACTCGGCCCCTCACGCGACCACCCGCTCGGCCACTCACCCGGGCGCCCGCCCGGTCACCCGCGCGGGCTCCGGCCCGGGCTCCCGTGCCGTGGCCCGGACCGTGACCCTGGTGACCGGCGACAAGGTGACCGTCACCGACCTCGGGAACGGCCGCCGGACGGTCGCCGTCGCGCGGCCCAGGGGCGCCGTCGGCGCCGTGCGGACGCGGGTCTCCGACGGGCGGATCACCGTCGTACCGGACGAGGCGCTGCCGTACCTGCGGGCCGGCACCCTCGACCGGCGGCTGTTCGACGTCGACGGGTTGCTGCGGCAGGGGCTCGCCGACGGCCGCACCGGCGAGCTGCCGCTGATCGTGACCTGGGACGAGGGCGCGCGGGCGGTGGTCCCGCGCGGCTCCGAGCGGACGCGGACCCTGCGCAGCGTGCGGGGCATGGCCGTCGCGGCGGAGAAGGGGCGGACGTTCTGGCGAGCCGTCACCCGGCGGGACGACGGCAAGGGCCTCGACGGCGGCAACGCCGCCGGCGGTCCCAAGAGCGCCGGCGGCGCCGAGCGCGTCAACGGGGCAAGCGGCGCCAGCGGCCCCACCGGCGGTCCCACCGGCGTCAAAGGCATCAAGCGCGTCTGGCTCGACGGGCGCGTGCGGGCCGACATGGCCGAGAGCAACGCGCAGATCGGGTCGCAGGCCGCCTGGGACGTCGGACTGACCGGCGAGGGCGTCACCGTCGCCGTGCTGGACAGCGGGGTCGACGCCGGCCATCCCGACCTCGCCGGGCGGATCTCCGTCAGCAAGAGCTTCGTCGGCGGGGAGGACGTCGCCGACCGCTACGGGCACGGTACGCACGTCACCTCGACCGTCGGCGGCAGCGGCGCGGCCTCCGACGGCAGGGAGCGGGGCGTCGCGCCCGGGGCCCGTCTCGCCGTCGGCAAGGTGCTCGGCGACCAGGGCTCGGGCAGCGAGTCGCAGATCATCGCCGGGATGGAGTGGGCCGCCCGTGACGTGCACGCGCGGATCGTGTCGATGAGCCTGGGCACGTCCGAGCCGAGCGACGGCACCGATCCCATGTCCCAGGCCCTCGACACCCTCTCCCGGGAGACCGGGGCCCTCTTCGTCGTCGCCGCAGGCAACACCGGTGCGCCCTCCTCCATCGGCTCGCCCGGCGCCGCCGACGCCGCGCTCACCGTCGGGGCGGTCGACGCGGCGGACCGGCCGGCCTGGTTCACCAGCGCCGGACCGCGCGCCGGCGACAACGCCCTCAAACCCGACCTGTCCGCCCCCGGCGTCGGCATCCTCGCCGCCCGCTCCTCCCTCACCGGCGGCAGCGGCTGGTACACCGCCATGAGCGGTACGTCGATGGCGGTGCCGCACGTCGCCGGCGCGGCCGCCCTGCTCGCCGAGGAGCACCCCGACTGGACCGGAGCCCGGCTCAAGGACGCGCTGATGTCGACCTCCCGGCGGCTCGACGCCGACACCGGCGCCGACGCCTACCGGTCGGGGGCGGGCCGGGTGAGCGTGCCGGACGCGGTCGCCGCGGACATCACCGCCACCGCCGGCGCCGACCTCGGCTTCCGACGCTGGCCCTACGACGCCGGCACGCCGGTCACCCGGACCCTCACCTACACCAACTCCTCCGACCACGACGTCGAGTTGAGCCTCGCCGCGCAGGGCGCCCCGGACGGCGTCGCCCGGCTCGCCGACACCGCCCTGACCGTGCCCGCGCACGGCACCGCCGCCACGACCGTGACCGGGGACGTCTCCAGGGCGCCGGTCGGCGAGACCAGCGGGCAGATCGTCGCCTCCGCCGGCGGGACCCCCGTCGCGCACACCGTGTTCGGGATGGTCAAGGAGGACGAGCGGTACACGCTCACCGTCCACGTGACGGACCGGGACGGCGCCGCGACCGCCGCCGACGTCACCGTGCAGCCGCTCGCGCCGGGCGCCGACGCCCAGCAGGCGCACGCCGACGGCACCGGCACCCTGCGCCTGCGGCTGAAGCCGGGCACGTACAGCCTGACGTCGTTCCTCGACGTGCGCGGCGCGCACGGCGCCGACTCTCTCGGGCTCGGCTTCCTCGCCGCGCCGGAGGTCGTCGTCGACCGGGACCGCGAGGTCACCCTCGACGGACGGCGGCTGCGCGAGATCAGGGCCGAGGTGCACCGGCGCACCGAGACCCGGCAACTGCTCATGGAGTACGACCGCGCCGCCGACGGCGTCGACCTGTCCGGCGCGGTGATGGTCCCCGCCACCTACGACAGCGTCTTCGCCGCGCCCACCGGAGAGGTCACCCGGGGCACCTTCGAGTACCGGACGGTGTGGCGGCTCGGCAAGCCGCAACTGGAGGTGACGGGTGTCGACGACGCCGTCGTCCAGGCCGGCGGCACCCTCATCGAGGGGCGCACCAGCCTTCCCCTGACCGACGTCGGCGACGGCCCCTTCACCGGCGTGCGCGGCAAGGCGGTGCTGGCGCACCTGGCCGACGGCGCCGACCCGGCCGCCCTCGCGCAGGCCGCGCAGGACGCGGGCGTCCGGGCGCTGTTCGTGACGGACGACGCCCCCGGCCGGCTCCAGACGTGGTGGGGCACCGACGACAACACCGACCGGCCGCTGCAGATCGCCACCGTCGGTCTCGCCGACGCGGCCCGGCTGCGCGCGGTGGGCCGCGTCGAGATGACGGGCACCCGCGACACGCCGTACGTGTACGACCTCTCACAGGGGCACGCACAGCGGATCCCGGACGGCGACCTCACCTACCGGCCGGGCGCCCGCGACCTCGCCGTGCTGAGAACCAGGTTCCACGCGGCCGGGCCCATGAGCGGCAGCGAGTTCCGGTACTCGGTCACCGGCACCTTCCCGGTCGGGTTCGGCTTCCAGGAGCGGATCGGCCTCCCCGCCGAGCGGACCGACTACGTGTCGACCGGGCCCGGCCAACTGTGGCAGGAGTCCGCCACGGCCGGCGACGGCGCGCTGGAGGAACGCGGCGGACTCGTCGCCCACCACGGCGGATCGCACCGCACGCTCGACTGGTTCGGGCCCGTGTGGCACCCGTGGCTGGGCGGCGCGACCGGCCAGGGGCAGCAGCGCACCGGCGGCCGGCTGGCGTTCGACCTCCCCGGCTGGGGCGACTCCGGGCCCGACCACACCGGCTTCGGCGACGTGTGGAGCGACGACTCCGGCATGTCCCAGTGGACGGAGGCCGGCCTGGACGGCGTACCGGCCGACCGGCGCAGGGGCTCGGGCGCGTACCTGACGGACGCGCCCGCCGGCGAACACACCTACCGGGTGGTCACCGGCACCGCCCTCGACGCGGGCCGCTGGGGACGGGCCACCGAGGGCCGCTCCGAGTGGACCTTCAGGTCCGCGGCCCCGCCCGACGGCGGCCCGGTCACCCTCCCCCTGATCAACCTCGGCTTCGACGTCCCCACCGACCTCGCGGGCGACGTGCCGGGCGGCGGCCGGGTGCCGGTCGGGATCTTCGCCCGGTACGTGGAGGGCGCGCAGGACACCGGGACCATCGGCGGCGGACGGCTCGAGGTGTCGTACGACGACGGGCGGACCTGGCGGACGGTCGCGCTGAAGCGGTCCGGGACCTCGTGGCGGGGCGTGCTGACCGTGCCGCGCGGTGCCGCCCACGTGTCGCTGCGGGCCTCGGCGCGCGACGACCGGGGCGGCTCGGTGACGCAGCAGGTCGTCCGGGCGGCCGGGGTGAGGCGGTGACCGGGGCGAAGCGGGCCGCGGGACGCCGCCGGCTCACCCGGCCCGGACGTCCGCTCCGCCGGCTCCCTCCGCTCCCTCGCCCGGAAGGGAGACGCCCCGGACCACTCCCAGCTCCACCAGGTCCTGGGGGCGGACGCGGAGCTGGTCCGCCGTCGGCTCCGCCTGCGCCGGCGGCCGCTTGAGGATCGCGGCGGCCGCCTCCGGCGCGATGACGGAGAAGTAACTGTCCGGCGTGGCATACGTGTTGCCCGGCGCGGCCAGCGCCAGCGCCCCGCCGGAGCCGCCCTCGCCGATCACCAGCGTGGTCACCGGCGTGCGGGCGGCCGCCACCGCGCCGAACAGGTCCGCGATCGCCGCGCCCGCGCCCTCCCGCTCCGCCCGGGCGTCGTTGGCCGCGCCCGGCGTGTCCACCAGGGTCAGCACCGGTGTCCCGAGCCGGTCCGCGAGACGGATCAGCCGGGCGGCGGTGCGGTAGCCGGCCGGCCGGGTCGCGGTGCCGGTCTGGGCGGCGTAGGCGACCGTACGGCCCTCGTGCTCGCCGAAACCGCACAGCATGCCCGCGTCGGTGCCGCCGCAGCGGTCGCCGCTGATCGCCGCCCGCCGCGTGAAGTACGCGTCCAGGTAGGCTTCGGCGCGCGGGCGGCCGGGGGAGCGGGCGCGCCGCACCGCCTCCCAGCCGGTGGCGGGCAGGTCACCCGCGCCGAGGGCGGGCGGCACGGGGGCCCGCCGCGCCGGTGACGTCAGCAGCCGCAGCCACAGCCCCAGCGTCTCCCGCAGTTCCCCGGGCCGCACCAGCGCGTCGGCCGCGCCCGCCGCGACCTGCGCCTCGGCCGTGTACGCCGCCGGGTCGGCGTCCGCGGGGCGCACCCGGGAGCCCGCGAAGCCGACCTGGGCGCCGGGCAGCGCGAGGACGACGTCGGCGCCCGCGCCGAGCGTGGCCCAGCCGCCGCCGGTCGTCGGGTCGCGCACCACCGCGATCTGCGCCAGCCCGGCCTGCCCGGTCAGGACCGACTGCCGTGCCACTCGCTGCAGTTGGGTGAGCGCGAGCATGCCCTCCTGCATCCGGCTGCCGCCGGTGGCGACCAACGGCACGACCGGCAGCCGGTGTTCGCGCGCGTAGGTGTACGCCGCCTCCAGCCGGTCGCCGGTCCGCTCGCCGAGCGAGCCGCCGAGGTAGCCGAACTCGAACGCGATCAGCACGGCCCGGGTGCCCGCGACGCTCGCCGTGCCGCACACCACGGACTCCCGCTCGCCGGTGCGCTCGGCGGCGCGGGCGCGGGAGGCGTCGTAGCCCTGCCAGCCGAGCGGGCCGTCGGGCTCCGACCGCCTTGCCGGGTGAGGGAGTTCGGCGAAGCCGGCGTCGTCGGTGACGAGGGCGAGGATCTCGCGCGCGGAGTGCCGCTCAGTCACGGGACAGCGACCGCTTCATGATCTTCCCCATGTCGTTGCGGGGCAGCGTGGCGAGATGGTGCACCACCCGGGGCCGCTTGTGCGGGGCGAGCCGCCGGGCCACGTGATCGGCCAGCTCCTCCGCCCCCGGCGGCGACTGCGGGTCCGCCGGGACGACCCACGCCACGATCCGCTCGCCCAGGTCGGGGTCCGGCTCACCGGTCACCGCGGCCTCCCGCACCCCCGGATGCTCCAGCAGCGCGTTCTCGATCTCACCGGCCCCGATCTTGTAACCGCCGCTCTTGATCAGGTCGGTGGCCTTCCGGCCGACGATGCGCACGTACCCGTCGGGATCCCGCACCGCCATGTCCCCGGTGCGGAACCAGCCGTCCGCGGTGAACGCGGCCGCGGTGGCGTCCGGCCGGTTGAGGTACCCGGTGAACAGGTTCGGCCCGCGCACCTGGATCTCGCCCACGGTCTCCCCGTCCCGCGACGCGATGACCGAACCGTCCTCCTCCACCAGCCGCAGCTCCACGCCCGGCAGCGGCACGCCCACCGTGCCGGCCCGCGGCTCGCCGTCGGCACGGACGCTCGTGTTCATCAGCGTCTCCGTCATGCCGTACCGCTCGATGACCCGGCGCCCGGTCGCGGCCGCGATCCGCTCGTGGTCGTGCACCGGCAGCGCGGCGGAGCCGGAGACGAGCAGCCGCGCCCCGCCCAGCGCCTTGGCCAGCTCCGGGTCGTCGGGCAGCGCCTGCGCGATGCGGTGGTACATCGTCGGCACCCCGAACAGCATGGTCGCGCCGTCGTTCAGCTCCCGCGCCACGCCCTGGGGGCTGAACCGGCCCAGGTGCCGTACGCTGCCGCCGCGCCTGAGCGGCCCCAGGACGCCCAGCACCAGCCCGTGCACGTGGAACAGCGGCAGCCCGTGCACCAGCACGTCGTCGCCGGTCCACCGCCAGGCGTCGGCCAGCGCGTCCAGGGTGGTGGCGAGCGCGCGGCGGGGGATGACGGCGCCCTTGGGCGGACCGGTGGTGCCGGAGGTGTAGACGATCAGCGCCGGGTCCTCCGCGTCGGCGTCGGAAGCGGGGGCGGGGGCGGCGGGCCCGGCGCCCCGCAGGTCCGCGTCGACATCGACGCGGGCAACGCCCCGCAGCGGCGGGGGGAGTTCGTCGCCCGGCGCGGCCAGCACCAGCTCCGGCGCGCTGTCGGCCAGGATGTGCCCGAGTTCCTTCTCCCCCGACTTCGGGTTCAGCGGCACGGCGGCCGCCCCGGCCTGCAGCACCGCCACGACGGCCACGGCGGTCTCCAGCACCGGCGTCGCCCAGACGGCCACCCGCCCGCCGCGCGGCAGCCGCGCCGCCAGGGCGCCGGCCGCTCCGGCGAGCCCGGCGTACGTCAGGGACCGCTCACCGAAGCACAGGGCGGGGCGCTCGGCCGGTCCGCCCGTCAGGGCGGGGAAGAGAGAGGACACGCGGCGCACTCCTTGTCGTCGGGCTGTGGTCGGGGGGCGGAACACCACCACCGTTCCTACACCAGGCGCCCTACCCGCCCGCACCGCCCCTCAGGCCGCCGTCTCCACCACATCCGCCACCACACAGCTCACGTTGTCCGGACCCCCCGCGCTGTTCGCCGCGCCGACCAGGGCGCGTACGGCCATGTCAGGGTCCGGGCAGGAGCCGAGGAGGCCGCGCAGGCGGGCGTCGGGGACGACGGCCGTGAGACCGTCGGAGCAGAGCAGATACCGGTCACCGGGCGCGGCGTCCCGCAGTCCCAGGTCCGGCGTGCCGGTCGTGAGGGCCTTCAGCAGCAGTGCCCGCTGGGGGTGGGCCGCGGCCTCCTCCGGCGTCAGCCGGCCCTCGTCGATCATCGACTGCACCACCGTGTGGTCGTGGGTGACGCGAAAGAGGGCGCCGTCGCGCAGCAGGTAGGCGCGGGAGTCGCCGATGTGCACCAGGGCGAGGCGGGAGCCGGTCAGGAGCAGGGCGGTGAGGGTGGTGCCGGTGTCGCCGGTGTCGTCCGCCGCGTTCCGCGCCGCTTCGGTCGCCTCCCGGACGGCTTCGTCCAGCACGCCGAGGACGCCGCCCGCCGGCAACTCCCGCGTGTCCAGGAAGCGCAGCGCCTCGACCGCCGCGCCGCTGGCCGGTCCGCCCGCCGGGCCGTACCCGTCGGCGACCGCGAGCAGCCGCGCGCCGGCGTACGCGGTGTCCTGGTTGGCGGGGCGGACCCGGCCGGTGTCCGAGTGGGCGGAGTAGCGGAGTTCCAGCATGGTGGTGTCCTTTCCGGACTGTTCGGACTTTCCGAACAGTCCTGGCTGTCCTGGCTGTCCTGGCTGTCCTGGCTGTGCTGGCTGTGCTGGCTCTGGTGGCCGCTCGGCCGATCCGGTGCGTCCTGCCAGGTGGTCGACGAGGAACGCGGCCAGGTCCCGCCGCACCGCCGTCTCCGTCTCGACCCCCGCCCAGTAGGCGCGGATCTCGCGGCCCGCGGCCGCCGGGTCGCCGGAGCACAGATCGCACACCTCACGGATCCGGGCCAGCGGCATCCCGAGCCGCCGCAGCCACGCCACCAGCCGCGCCCGCTCCAACTGCCCGGCCGCGTAGTACCGGTAGCCGGTGTTCGGGTCGACGCGCGCCGGACGCAGCAGGTCCAGTTCGTCGTAGAGCCGCAATGCCTTGGGGGACAGCCGGCACGCCTTGGCGAACGCGCCGATCGTCAGCATCTCCCTGTGCATCCCTGTGCGTCCCTTCCGTGTCCCGCCACCGATGCTGGGGCTTCACCGAAGGGGAGGGTCAAGCGTGCTGGCCCGGTTGCCGGGGCGCTGGTTAGCCTCGGGCGGATCGCGTCCGCAGCAGAACGGAGACCCGCCGTGCCCCGAGTCGCCCTCGTCACCTACGACCCCGGGCCGGAGACCGGCCGGGATAGGGACCTGCCCGTGCTGGTGGGCGCGCTGCGCGCGGCCGGCGCCGGCGCGGACGCCGTCTTCTGGGACGACGCGTCCGTCGACTGGGCCGCGTACGACCTCGCCGTCATCCGCTCCACCTGGGACTACAGCTGGCGGGCCGCCGAGTTCACGGCCTGGGCGGACCGGTGCGCCAAGGCCACGCGGCTCGCCAACCCGGCCGAGGTCGTGCGCTGGAACACCGACAAGCGCTACCTCGGCGACCTCGCGGCGGCCGGTGTGCCCGTCGTGCCCACCCGCTACCTCGCCCCGGGCGACGCCCCCGCCCTCCCGGACGGCCACGAGTACGTCGTCAAGCCCACCTCCGGCGCGGGCGCCCGCTACGCCGCCCGCTACACGCCCGGCGACCACGACACGGCCGTACGGCACCTCGCGCGCCTGCACGCGGAGGGGTTCACGGCGATGGTGCAGCCGTACATGCGCGGCATCGACGCAGGCGGCGAGCGGGCCCTGCAGTTCTTCGGCGGCCGCCTCCTGCACGCCAGCCGCAAGCGCGCCGTGCTCGCCCCCGGCACCGCCTACGACGCCGACAAGGTGCCGCATCCCGGCCTGGAGCCGTGGACCCCGACACCGGCCGAGCGCGCCGTCGCCGAGCGCGCCCTGGCCGCCGTGCCGGACGCGGCCGAGCTGCTGTACGCGCGCGTGGACCTCGTCGACGGGGACGACGGGGAGCCCAGGGTGATGGAGCTGGAACTGGTCGAGCCGAACCTGTTCCTCTTCCTGCACCCCGGCTCGACGGCGGCCGTCCGGGACGCCATCCTGGCGGCCGCGCGGTAGCCGCCGGGGGCGCCGGTTCAGCCGGTGACGGCCGTCCGCTGGAGCAGTCCCCAGGTGAACTCGGCGACGACCTCCCGCCGCGCCCCGCGCCCGTCCGGGGCCGTGAAGGCCAGGCCCCAGCGGGTGGGGGCGGTGCCCTGGAGGGGGCGGGCGGGGGCGAAGGCGCGGGCGGCCTCGTCGACCGTGCAGGACCAGGGGATGAGGTCGTCGAGGGTCCGCAGGTCCGGGCCGGCGGCTCCCGGGGCGCGGATCAGCCACTCGTTCCAGACCGTGCCGTCCGGGGCGAGGAGGACCTCGAAGCGCAGGTCGGGCCAGAGCGGGACGCGCCACAGGCGGGCCTCGCAGTCCAGGTCCCCGACCCGGCGGGTGAGCGTCGCCTCCGGCTCGCCCAGGACGCCGCGGTACCGGGCGGCGGCCCCGCGCGCGCGTGGCGAGTGCAGCATGGCCTGCCAGCGCCGGTTGGCCTCCCGCATGTCGGCGACCGACGCGCCCAGCGCACGGCGGGCGTCCTCGACCGGCCCGGGATTGTGGTCGGCCATACGGCGCAGCAGGACCAGCTGGAAGTCCAGCGGGGTGAACGGGGTGAACGGGGTGAACGGGCTGGCGGGACGCTTTCCGGACGGCATGTGCCCCATGGTGGCCCACGACGGGTCCGCCGGGGGAGGCGGTCCGTGCAGCACCATTGCCCGGTCAAACCGACTGTGACTAGCCTGTGGGCGTTCGCCATGCCGATCGTCTGTTGAAATTTCGAACACAGACGCCCAGATAATCAAGGGAGGGGGCCGGTCGTGGGACGCCTTGTACCTGCCGTGACCCGGGCTCTCGACATTCTCGAGCTCTTCCTCGACGGGGACGGGACGCTCTCCGCCCCCGACATCGTGCGCAGGCTGCAGCTGCCGCGCACCACCGTGCACGAGCTGGTGACCACGCTCGCCGCCCGGTCGTACATCGTGCAGGTGCCGGGTCAGCCCGGACGGTACCGGCTCGGGGTACGGCCGTACCAGCTCGGCAGCCGGTACGCCGAGCAGCTGGACCTCGCCGCCGAGGGCCAGCAGGTGGCCCGGTCCGTCGCCGAGACGTGCGACGAGACCGTGCACGTGGCCATCCTCGAGGGCACCGACGTCATCTACATCGCCAAGGTGGACTCGACCCACGCGGTGCGCATGGTGTCGGCGGCCGGCCGCCGGCTGCCCGCGCACTGCACGTCCGTCGGGAAGATGCTGCTGGCCTCCCTTCCGGAGCAGGAACTCGCCGCCCGCATCCCGGACGGCGCGGAACTCGTCGCGATGACGCCGAACAGCATCACCGACCCGGCCGCCCTGCGCGAGACCCTGGCGGGGATCCGCGAGCGGGGCATCGCCGTCGAGAACCGCGAGTCCAACCCGGACGTGAGCTGCGTCGCCGCCCCGGTGCGGGACCGTGCCGGACAGGTCGTCGCCGCGCTGTCCATCTCCGTGCCCATGATCCGCTGGAGCGACGAGCGCCGCGCCGCGCTGGAGCAGCTCGCCGCCAAGGGCGCGGCCGAACTGTCGGAGCGCCTCGGACACCGGAGCGTCGCATGACGTACACCCATGAGGTCGCCGTACTCGCCGAGGCCGCCCTCGGTGAGGGTCCCACCTGGGACGCCGACGGCGAGCGGCTGATCTGGGTCGACATCCTCGGCTCCCGGGTGCACACCTACCACCCGGCGACCGGTGCCCGTGCCGTGCGGGTCGTCGAGCAGCACGTCGGCGCCGCCAAGCCGCGCGCCGGCGGCGGGCTCGTACTGAACCTGCGGGACGGGGTGGGGCTGGTCGATCCGGACGGCGCCTTCCGCTGGCTGCACCGCGAGGCCGTCCCCGGCCGCCGCGGCAACGACGCCGCCGTCGCCCCCGACGGCTCCCTGTGGGCCGGCACCATGCGCTACGACGAAGCCCCCGGCGGCGGCACGCTGTCCCGGGTCACCGGGGACGGCGCCGTGCGGACGGTGCTCGACGACGTGGCCGTCAGCAACGGCCTGGGCTGGAGCCCCGACGGGCGGCTGATGTACTACATCGACTCGCCGACCCGCCGCGTCGACGTCTTCGACCACGACGGCGACGGCACCCTCACCGGCCGCCGGACGCTGGCCCGGATCGAGGACTCCGCCGGGTTCCCGGACGGGCTCACCGTCGACGCCGACGGATGCGTGTGGGTCGCCCTGTGGGACGGCGCGGCGGTACGCCGGTACACGCCCTCCGGCGAACTGGACCGCGTCGTCGGACTGCCGGTCCCGCGCCCCACCGCGTGCGCCTTCGGCGGCCCGGACCTGACCGACCTGTACATCACCACCGCCCGCACGGGCCTGACCGCGCCCCTGGCGCTGTCCGGCTCCCTGCTGGTGGTGCCGGGCGCGGGCAAGGGCCTCCCGCAGCCGCCCTTCGCGGGCTGAGGCGCGGGGGATGAGGAGGCGCGGGGGTGAGCCGCCCCCGCGTCACCTCGTGGTCCTGCCGCCGTTATCCCGCAGCGCTGCGGCCGTCATCCCGCGGTCCTGCGGCGTCACCCCGCGGCCCTGCCGCCGTCACCCCGTCGTGTGGTCCAGGGCCCGGAGGATCTTGTGCTCGGCCTCCGACAGCGGTGGCCGGGTGGCCGGGGGCAGCAGGGGGCCGTTGAGGGTGGCGAGCAGGGTGCCGGGGCGCAGCAGGCGTGCCGGTCCCGCGGTCAGGCTCGTGACGTCCCACAGGGCGGCCGCCGCCGGGTAGGAGCCGGTGGCCGCCTTCGTCAGGCGGCGCGAGTACGCGGTGACCAGGCGCTCGGCCGGTCCGCGCCGCCCGCCCCGCGAGCCCGGGTACCAGATGTCCTGGCCGACCGCGACGGCCCACGCCGCCTCCACCGGTCCGGCGATCCCCCGCTGCACCCGGCGGGCGAGCCCCGGCGCGGTCGGCCCCGCCTGCCGCAGTTCCTGCCGCAGCACCAGCGCGCCCAGCGCGGCCACCGACATGCCCTGACCGTAGGCCGGGTTGAAGGTGACCAGCGCGTCGCCGAGCACGACCAGGCCCTCCGGCCAGTCCCGCGCCTTCTCCAGGTAGCGCCGCACATTGCTGGTGCTGCGGCTGAGGTGGATGCCGGTGAGGGGTTCCGCGCCGGATATCAGCCGGCCCACGATCGGGTCGGGCAGGTCCAGCGTGTAGCGCAGGAAGCCCTCCGGGTCCGCCGGGGGCTCGCCGCCGCGCGTGCCGCCCAGGCTGACCATCCAGCGGTCGCCCTCGATGGGCATGACCATTCCGCTGCGCCCCGGCCGCCCGACGTACGGATCGGACTGCACCATCGTCAGCGGGAACCGCTCGGCGCCCGCGGGCGTGCGGTAGATCCGGGTGGCGTTGACCAGACCGGCGTCCACGGTCCGCTCGCGGATGCTCGAAACGCCGAGCGGGTCGAGCCACCTGACGATGCGTGAGCCACGCCCGCTCGCGTCCACCACCAGGTCGGCGGTCAGCTCCGCCCCGGTCCCGGCTTGGTCCCCGTCCGCCCCGAGGCGGACGCCGTGGACGCGCCCCGCGCCGCCCAGCAGTCCCACCGCCTGTGCCGTGCGGATGTCGGCCCCGGTGCGCTCCCGCACCACCTCGCGCACCACCCAGTCCAGCAGCGCCCGGCTGCAGCTGATCATGCGGGGCCCCGGATGGCGCCAGCGCCGGAACCAGCCCTCGGGCGTGCGCACCACCATGTCCTGGCCGAGCGAGATCTCCCGGGCGCCGCGGTCGAGCAGGCGCCGCCGCAGGTCCGTGCCCGGCAGCAGTTGCTCCATCGCCGCCAGGCCCCCGGCCATGAGGAGGTGGGCGTGGCGCCCCTGCGGAAGGCCCTTGCGGTGCTCCGGCCCCTCGGGCAGGTCGTCGCGGTCGAGGACGATCACCTCGTCCACGGCGGGGGACACCGCCGCCGCGGCCAGCATGCCGGCCAGTCCGGCACCGATGACGACAGCTCTACGCGACATGGGGCTCCTCGCACTCGGCGACGGGGACACACGGTCCACGGGTTTTCGGCCACCTGGCAATCAGCCGGGGGCGGTCTTCACGGTACCTTCACCCGCCGTACGGACGGCGGGAGTTGCGGCCAGGGCCGGCGCCAGCGCCTGCGCCAGCTCCACCAGCCCGCCCGGGCCGGGGACCTCCGTGGCGTGCAGGCGGTACGCGCTCGGCGTGCCGGGCGGCTCCTCGCGCGCGGCGGCCCGGCGCGCCGCGTCGGCCACCATGGCCGCCTCCGCCGTCACCCGCGCCTCGTGCGGCGGCCGGCCCGCGCGCTCCGCCGCGGCGCGGGCCCGCTCGCGCACCCGGTCGTCGAAGTAGGGGGCCAGCGCCAGCAGGGCGTCGTGAATGGACACCTCCCGCCACTGCAGCCGGGCCAGCGGCGGCTGCCACCAGGAGGCGGGAGGCTCGGGCGCGGTGGACACGGAACGCACCAGGGACCACAGCGGGCCCAGCCGCCGGTGGTCGCCCAGACTGTGCCAGTGGGCGGCGAGCCCGGGCAGCACCCTGGGCAGCACGAAGCCGGCCGCGGTGACCAGACCGCCGAGCGACGCCAGCGGCGGGGCCAGGTCCGTGGACAGGAAGTCCAGGTCGTGGCCCGTCCAACGCGCGGTCACGGCCGTGTACTTGGCGAGCTGGAAGCCCACCCCGTCCAGCAGCGCGCCGACCAGGATCAGCCGCAGCCCGGTCCTGAGCATGCCGGTCACCTCACGGCCCCACCGCACGCACACCACGCACAGCGCGACGACGGCCGCGGTGTGCCCGAGCAGGTACAGCAGGATCATCTCCCGCATGTACGGCGTGTTCGCGTAGTAGGTGTCCAGGTCCCGCAGCCGTTCGGCGGGCGCGTCGGCCCGGGCGAACAGCACCACGATGGCGGCGACCAGCACCCCGTAGGCGGCGACGCAGCTGAGCGCCGTGCGCCGGACGCGGGCGGGCGGGCCGCCGCGCCAGTTGACCAGCAGGATGAACAGCGAACAGCTGTACGCGCAGAGCATGCCGTACGTCAGCGGGGCACCGAAGTTGGCGACGCCGGTCAGGTCGTTGACGGCGGCCAGGGTCAGCGGCGCCGAGCAGACGAAGACCAGCGCGCCGAGCACCACGGCCGCGCAGGTGGACACGGTCAGGCCGTCGAACGCGGCGCTGCGCGGGCGGCGGCACAGCAGCGCGGAGGAGACGGCGAGGGCGCAGGCCGCCAGGTACACCACGAGGCTCATGCGGTGCCCGTCGGCGTGGCCCCGCGGCGCACCCGGGCCGCGGAGACGAGCGGCGAGCCGGCCAGCGCGTCGGCGATGCGGACCAGGGCGGCCGGTTCGGGAGCCGCGCCCGGCAGCCACCCGGCGGCGTCCGGCAGCAACCGGTCGGACTCGTCGCGGACGGCGGCGGCGACGACCGCCGCCCACGCGGTGGCCTCGGCGCGCGCCGGGTCGCCGGTGGCCTGCAGCGCGGTGTCGTGCGTACGGTCGTACAGGGACCGGTCGAAGTAGGGGTCCAGGTGGCTCAGGCCGTTGTGGATGCTGGTCTGCCGCCACACCAGCAGGGTGGTGGGGGAGGCCCGGCGCGGGCGCGGCAGCCGCAGCGCCCGGCGGGTGAGGACGCCGTCCAGCTCCCGTTCGAGCGGTTCGAGACGCACGTACGTCTGCCAGGACCGCTGCCACTCCGTCAGCCGGGGCCCGGCCAGCGGGATCAGCACGCCGACCACCGTCAGCAGGGCGCCGAGCCCGGCGGCGGCCGGGGCGATCCGGGTGCCGATCACCGACCAGTCCCGCCCGCCCCAGCGGGCCGCCACGGCCACCAGCTTGGACACGCTGTACCCGGCGTTGCCCAGCGTCCCCACGCCCAGTGTCAGCAGGCTGACGCGCAGCCAGCCGTCCACCTCGCGGGCCCAGCGCAGCGACGACACCAGGGTGACGCCGGCGGCGGCGAGATGGCCGGCCAGGTACAGGACGATCATCTCGGCGATGTAGGGGGTCGTCGCGTAGTAGGTGTCCAGGTCGGTGCGGCGCTCCACGGGGGCGTCGCCGAGGGCGAACGTCACGGCGATGCCGAGCAGGACGAAGGCGTAGCAGACGACCCAGCGCCGCGCGGTGCGGTGCACGTGCGGCCCGCCGCGCCAGTAGACGATCAGGACCTGCGCGGCGGCGCCGTAGGCGGTGATGGACGCGTAGGTCAGCGGCGCGGCGAGGTTGGGCACGCCGCTGACGCCGTTGACGCAGGCGACCGTGGGCGGCGCGCCGAGGAAGAAGCACAGGCCGGCCAGGCCCAGCACCCAGCAGATCGCCCGCAGGTACGGGTCGTGCCGGTGGCGCACCAGGTCCGGGGCCTTGACCACCAGGCCGAGCCAGAGCGCGCCGCAGCTGATGTAGTTGATCGTGCCGTTCACCGGCGCCTCCCCCGGTGGTTGAGCGCGGCCCCGATACGGCCGGCCAGGTCCGGGGGGCCGTCGCCGCGGGCGGCGAACACGGAGTCCTCCGAGGCCTCCAGCCAGGTGCGCAGCCGACGGCCCATCAGCATGCCGAACAGGTCGGCCTCCTGCTCCTCGGCCAGGCTGAAGTCGGTGCGGGCCGCGCTCGCGGCGCCGCGGTTCATGTGCCACACCTCGTGGCAGAAGATCACGAGCTGGTGCCAGGGCGCGGCCCGCCGGTCGACGACGACGTCGTCGTGCGTCTCGCGTTCCAGCCACAGCCCGCTGGCGGTGTGCGGCGGGAAGACGGCCCGGTGGACGACGACCTCACGGCCGCGCCAGGCGCTGACGGAGGCGACGAGTGCGGCGAGCAGGACCTCGGGGTCGGCGGGGACCGGAACGCGTATGGGGTCGACGAGGGCGTCGGCGAGGCGACGCATCTCCCTGTTGGTCCGCACCACGACAGACTCTCAGATGTCCCCGTGATCCGTGCAGTCCTTCGCGCGTTCCGCCTTCTCAGGGCGGGGTCGGGCCGCCGGCCACGCGCACGCCGGCGTCCCGGGCACCGGCGCGCAGCGCCAGGAGGTCGTCGGTGCGGCGCAGGGCCCGGGAGACGGCGCCGATCTCGCGCAGCAGGTCCGTGGTGTCGGGGTCGCAGCCGGGTTCGCAGCCGCCCGCGCCGTCGTCCGGCCGGCGGCGCGCCTCGACGGCGTCCTGGATGGCCAGCGCGGACGCGAGCGCCTTGGCCCGGCCCGGCTCGTGACCGAGGGCGAGCGCGGCCTCGTACGACCGCTGCCGCCGGTCGTCGTCGATGTGGCGGGCCAGCGGGAGCAGCACGTCGCGGATGAACGTCTCCCGGCGGATCAGCCGCAGCTCCGCAGTGGAGCGCAGCACGAACGGGACGCCGCTGCCGTTGGCGGTCCGCATCAGCAGGTACAGGGGCCGCAGTTCGTGGTGGGCGAGCCGCACCCGCCAGCGGTCGTGCAGGTACTGGCCGGCGTGCGGGAGGATGAACCCGACCGCGATGAGGATGGCGGACAGGCAGGCGATGGGCGGTGCGACGCCGGTGCTGAGCCAGTCGAGCCGGCGCCCGCCCCAACGCGCCGCAACGGCGGTCAGTTTGGCGGCGTCGAACAGCAACTGGATGGCGTAGCCCACGCCGAGGAACTTCAGGCCCCAGCGCAGCCAGGCGTCGAGCCCGTCGGTGCGCACCCAGTTCCAGATCAGGCCCGAGGTGATCACGGTGGCCACGGTGTGCGCGAGGAGATAGAGCAGGATCATCTCGCGCATGTACGGCGTGTCGGCGTAGTAGGTGTCCAGGTCGCGCAGCCGCTCCACGGGCGCGTCGGCGAGGGCGAACAGCACCCACAGCGCGGCGATCACGCCCGAGTAGACGGCGACGACCCAGCGCGTGGCGCGCACCGTCTGCGCGGAGCGGTCGGACAGTCCGTTGCGCCAGGCGATGATGAGCAGCAGACACGATCCGCCGAACGCGGTCAGCAGCGAGTACACCCAGGGCGCCGAGATGTTCGGCACGCCCGTGACCCGGTTGACCAGGGCGATGGTCGAGGGCGCCACGAACACGAACACCGCGCAGGCCAGCACCAGCAGGCCGCCGACGGCGCGCAGCATCGGGTCGGCCCACAGGCGGATGATGGTGGGCAGCTTGATCGCCAGGGCGGCGGTCAGCACCCCGGCCGGGATCCACCAGAAGGACGGGTAGAACTCGCTCACGAACCCCGTCGGCGTCAGCGCCAACTGGGCCTGGGCGGGGGCGAACGCGGTGGTGGCGAGGGCCACGGGGGCGAGTACGGCGGTCACCGCGCCGGTCCTGCCGGCCCGCGCGGGTCGCGGTAGCCGAGGGACCGCTGGAGCGGACCGGGGGGAGGGCCGGCGGGGCGCGGGGACAGCAGCGGCCGCAGCGCGGCGGCGAGCCGGTGGCCGAAGTCGTCGGCGGCGGCCTCGTCGGCCGCGCGGGAGCCGTCGCGCGCGGCGACCGACAGCGCGACGTCCTGCCAGTCGGACCGCTCGGTCAGTGCGCCGTCCTGCCAGTCGCTCCGCTCGGCCAGCGCGCCGGCCGCCGCCGCGCCGGCCGGGTGATGGTGGTCGTGACCGGCGTGCATGTGCCACAACTCATGGCCGAGGATGACGAGTTGCTGGACCGCCTCGGCCCGCTCCTCGACGATGACCAGGTCGAAGTCCGGCAGTTCCACCCACAGGCCGGTCACCTCGATCTCGTCGGGGAACCGCTCGAAGCGCAGTTCGATGGGGCGCCCGCCCCGGCGCGCGCTCATCTCCGCGCACAGCGCCCGGCACAGCCCGCGCGCGTCGGCGGGCGGCCGGGGTCCGGCCCACAGCGCGGATGCGAGGCCGTCGGTCAGCTCGCGCATCCTGGAGAACTCCCGCGAGCGGTGCCGCCAGGCGGAGATCCGGGCCGCCTTCCTCCGTGCGCCCGCGATGTCCATGACTCCCCCTCTCGCCGCCGCACAGCAGGCCGTTCGAGATTACGCGGCCGGTCGGGCCCCCGTCATGTGAACGTGTGGCGTCGGCCACTCCGCCAACGGTGCCGTGGCTGGAAAGTCCCGTCCGGACCATTGACTGGGGGGCGCCCACTCCTTACGGTCCCGTTCGAAGTTACGGGTGTATTTCGATATGTCGAACGGTAGGGGTGGGGGCATGGGGCGATCCGACCCGAACCGCAGGCCCCTCACGGGCGGACGCGGAGGACCGCTCGTCGCGGACGGCTTCGGCGTCCCCGCACCGGGCACCGGCCCCGGTGCCGCCGCCGTGGACGCCGCGGGAGGCCGGTCCAGCGCCGGGGACGCGCGCTCCGCCGACGCCGGGTCCGACTACGGCGCGATTCCGCTCCCGCCCGCAGCCGGCGGACAGACCCCCCGCGCGCAGTCCCGCTCCTTTGTCCGCTCCTTCGTCCACTCCTTCTCCCAGCCGCACCGCCACCAGCACGTCCTCCAGGCAACTCCCGTCCCGAAAGGCACCCATGACCGAGAGCACCGCCCGCTTCACCCTCGACCCCGCCTTCACCGTCGGCGAGGTCGACCCCCGACTCTTCGGATCCTTCGTCGAACACCTCGGCCGCTGCGTCTACACCGGAATCTTCGAACCGGGTCACCCCACCGCGGACGAGGCGGGGCTGCGTGCGGACGTGCTCGGCCTGGTCCGCGAACTCGGCGTCACCGTCGTGCGCTACCCCGGCGGCAACTTCGTCTCCGGCTACAAGTGGGAGGACTCCGTCGGCCCGGCCGACAGCCGCCCCCGCCGCCTCGACCTCGCCTGGCACTCGACGGAGACCAACCGCTTCGGCCTGTCCGAGTACATCGGCTTCCTGCGCAAGGCCGGCCCGCGGACCGAGCCGATGATGGCCGTCAACCTGGGCACCCGCGGCGTCGCAGAGGCGCTCGAACTCCAGGAGTACGCCAACCACCCCGGCGGCACCGCCCTGTCCGACCTGCGGGTCGCGCACGGTGACAAGGACCCCTTCGGCATCCGCCTGTGGTGCCTGGGCAACGAGATGGACGGCCCCTGGCAGACCGGCCACAAGACCGCCGGGGAGTACGGCCGGGCCGCCGCCGAGACCGCCCGCGCCATGCGCCAGCAGGACCCCGGCGTCGAACTGGTCGCCTGCGGTTCCTCCAGCCGGTCCATGCCCACCTTCGCCGCCTGGGAGGCGACGGTGCTGCAGGAGACGTACGACCTCGTCGACTACATCTCCCTGCACGCCTACTACGAGCCCGTCGGCGGGGACGTGGACTCCTTCCTCGCCTCCGCCGTCGACATGGAATCCTTCATCGAGAACGTGATCGCTACCTGCGACCACGTCGGCGCCCGCCTGAAGTCGAAGAAGCGGATCAACCTCTCCTTCGACGAGTGGAACGTCTGGTACCTCTCCCGCCGGCAGGAGCAGGCGACCACGATCGAGCAGGACGACTGGCCCGAGGCGCCGCGCCTGCTGGAGGACGACTACAGCGTCACCGACGCCGTCGTCTTCGGCTCGCTGCTGATCGCGCTGCTCCGGCACGCCGACCGGGTCAGGGTCGCCTGCCTCGCCCAGCTCGTCAACGTCATCGCCCCGATCATGACCGAGCCCGGCGGCCCCGCCTGGCGCCAGACCACCTTCTTCCCCTTCGCCCAGGCCTCCCGGTACGGCCGCGGGCAGGTCCTCGACGTCCGCGTGGACTCGCCGACGTACGAGACGGAGAAGTACGGCGAGACCGCCCTGCTGCACGCCACCGCGGTGCGCGCCGAGGACGGCACGGTCACCGTCTTCGCCGTCAACCGCGGCCGCACCGGACCGCTCCCGCTCGAAGTCGCCCTGGGCGGACTCGGCCTGACGTCCGTCGTCGAACACAGCGCCCTCGCGGACGACGACCCGGACGCGCGCAACACCCTCGACGACCCCGAGCGCGTCACCCCGCACACGGTCCAGGGCACCACTCTGCGGGACGGCACGCTCACCGCCGTACTGGAACCGCTGTCCTGGAACGTGATCCGCCTGGCCTGAGACCCTCACGACGAAGGCACGAGATCCCGCACGACTTCCTGCAGGGCATCCGCGGAGACATCCGCGGACACCTCCGCCGCGCCGGCGCCGTCGACAGCGGGCGCGGCGGAGGCGGGGGTTACCCCCTCGTTCCGGCAGGGACGGGGTCAGTCCTGCGCGCCCCCCAGGGCCAGCGTTCCGGCGTAGCCGGAGGAGGCCGAACCACCCAGCGCGGTCGTGGTCAGGAGGCCGGAGGAGGCGCCTGCGTCGTCGTAGACCCCGTCCTCGGCGAGGGTGGTGCGCGGGACGGTGTTGGCCGAGTACGGCGAGATCGCGGCGACCTCGGCCCTGATCGACTCGTCGACGAACAACTGCCCGGTGTGGATCTCCTGGCCGCCGGTGAACGAGCCGTCGGAGGTGAGCATGACGTTCGTGTGCACCTTGACGTGGATGTGCACGCAGCGGCCGCGGTACCAGCCGGGGTAGATCGCGGTGATGCCCGCGACGCCGCCGACGTCGGTCAGCACGCCGCCGCGCAGGAAGTGCCGAGGGACGGGCGCTGTCGATGAGCTGTCAGTCAGGACCGTCGGGTTGGGTGTGCACGACGGGCGTGTCTGGGGTTGCCGGAGATCTCCTCGCATCTGTCTCAGTGGGCTCATGAAGTCCGGGATGGTGAGCCTGCGAACACGTCCTCACCTCAGCGACTTTCGAACTGCGTCGACCAGTGAAGCCGCCCGCACATCGTCGGTTCCCCCGATGATGTTGTTCATCACGTAGCCGAAGGCGACGCCGTGCTCCGGATCCGCGAAGCCGAGTGAGCCGCCTCGTCCGGTATGGCCGAAGGAGCTTGGACCAGTCATGACGGTGGTCTCGGTAGGGAGCATGTATCCGGAGCTGAATCGGCTCGGGATCAGCATTACTCGGTCCTTCCCCCCGGCCTGCTCCTTCGTCGCCGATGCCAGGCTTTCCGGAGTGAGCAGGCGCACACCGTCCACCTCGTCGATCAATGCGGCGTACAAGCGTGCCACTGCGTGTGCGGTGCCGATGCCGTTGGAGGCGGGGAGTTCCGCGGCCTGTACCTCGGGCGCGCCGAAGTCGATCTCCGCGGGGTGGGTGACCGCGTACGCCCTGTTGGTCAACGAGGCCGGGTCGCGCCAGGCGGCGGCCAGTTCGCGGAGTTCTTCGGGAACCGACTCGGTGGGTACGGTGGTCAGGTCGATGTCGGGCCGCTGATACACCATGCGGCTCACCCGGTCACGCTCGTGTGTCGGCAACCCGATGAAGAAGTCCAACCCGAGAGGGGCGGCGATCTCGTCGGCGAAGAAGCCGCCGGGCGTCCGGCCGGACACCCGGCGGATGACCTCGCCCACGAGCCAGCCCCAGGTCCGGCCGTGGTATCCATGGGCCTCACCCGGAGTCCACAGGGGACGCTGAGCGGCCAGCGCGGCAGTCATGGGGTGCCAGGCCAAGGCCTCCTTCAGAGGGACCGGTCGGTCCAGAGCGACCAAGCCGGCCTGGTGGGACAGCAGCCAGCGCACGGGGATGTCGGCCTTGCCGTTCGCCGCGAACTCCGGCCAGTACTCCGTCACCGGTGCGTCCAAGTCCAGCGCGCCGCGTTCGGCCAGCATGTGCGCCGCGGTCGCGGTCGCGCCCTTGGTGGCCGAGTAGACGAGTTGCAGCGTTTCCCGCGTCCACGGACGACCCGTCTCGGGATCAGCGACGCCACCCCACAGGTCCACGACCGGTCGGCCGTACCGGTACACGCACACCGCCGCGCCTATGTCCCCATGCTCGGAGAAATTCGCCGCGAAAGCTTCACGAACCAGTTCAAAACCGGTCGCAACCTCGCCGTCGATCGTCGTCATGCCGTCCATCCTGGCACCGGGGCTGTCGGCTCCGGCGGGACGGGCCGCTCGCGGAGCGCCAGACAGTGGCTGTCAGGCCGTGGCACGCAGCGCCTGAAGGCGTTCCCGGAACTCACGCACAGTGGGGACGGACTTGCGCGGTTCGAGCCGTGCGGAGAACTCCTTCAAGCGGTCCAGAGCCCGTACGGAGCTGACGCTGTTCTCCAGGAGCTGAGCGCCGTAGTTCGCGGCATCGAGCGCCCCTTCCAGGTCGCCACCAGCGAGCCGCGCCTCGGCCAGGCGACTGGACCGTACGGCCTTGTCCCGAGGAGCCGCGCTCGTCACAGAAGCCTCCAGGGAACCTGTCGCGCGCTCCACCTGCCCGGAACGCAACAAAACCTTGCCCTCGGTCGAATTCAGCTGGGCGTCGCCGAACCAGCCGAGCCAGTCCGGGTTCTCTTCCGGCGTGTGGCGCTCCCAGAGAGATATTGCACGGTTGAGAGCCGCTCCGGCATTCCGGTGGTCACCGTCGCGCGACAGTGCCTCGGCCTTGTGCAGATACAGGAAGGACTGGGTGTACGGCGACAGCGTTCGCGGGGCGTTGTCGATGGCGGTCGGCATGAGGTCGACACGCTCGGTGGTTCGTCCGGCCTCGGAGACGTGGACGCCCATCTCCGCGAGGACGAAGGCTCCGAACGCGTCGTCTCCTGCGGTACGAGCGCTGCGCAGGGCCCCGATGTAGTAACGCTGGCCGGCGGACCGTAGCCCTGCGTCGTAGGCCATCCACCCGGTCAGGTGTGCCACCCGGGCTGCCAGGCCGTAGAGGCGGACGCGCACTTTGTCGGTGTACCGGCCGGTGCTCAGGAGACCGGTCACCAGGGCGAGATCACCTCGCGCTTGCTCCAGGAGCGTGACGCCTCCGAGTGCATCGTCGAGAGTGCGGAGCGTGCTGATGCGCTTCTCGAGCGTCGAGACCATCGTGTCTGTGACCTGATCCCCGTTGAAGGCCGCGGATAACGCCGAGGGCGCGTCCACCCAGCTCTCCGCGAGGCCCGTCAGAGCGGCGCCGGTGATGGTGAGAAAGCCCCGGCGATCCATGCGGCCACTTCCCACGAGTTCGCACAACGCTTCGACGGTACCGGCCTCGGTCCACGGAGCGGTGAGCCCCGTGACCTCCCAGACAGGGAGCCACCGGGGCCATCGCTCCTTCCGAGCCTGCTCGTACGGGACGCGCAGCAGGTCGGCGAGTACGCGTTGGGCGTCCGCGTCCGGTTCCTGCCCCTGCTCCCACTTCCAAACAGTCGTCCGGTTGGTCGCGAGCGGGACTCCCAGTAACCGCCCGTGTGCCTGCATGAGCCGGGCGAACTCGGCCTTCCCCCATCCGCGCGTCTGGCGGAGGAAGCTCAGCGGATGGACCGCCAACGGCTCACCAAGCACGTCACCACTCCCGTCATCCCTTCAGAGCGTAGTTGGGAAGCTACTGCACGTTGCGACCTGGTGGGAGGGCGCCCCCATGAGAAACCCCCTGGAAACGTGCCGGCCTGCTCACTGAGGCCGTTGACTGAGTATCAGCCGTCCACGGAGCACGCTCGGGGTGTCTCCCGGAACGGTTCCCAGAACGGCGGTTCCGTCCCCGTTCCCCGTCGGGGACGGAGCCGCTCTCCAGTTCTTCGGAGGCCCCCGCCATGTCCAGGCTCGTCCATGTATTCGTCCTCGCGAGTGAGGAGAGGGAGGTGTCCCTCGCCCGGCGCAACGTCGTCGACAAGGTGCGCGCGTGGGGCGTGCTGTTGGACGACGAGACAGCTGACGCCATCGGCCTTGTCGCCTCCGAGCTCATCACCAACGCCGTGATCCATGGGGAGGGACCCGTCACGGTCGCGCTGTACCACCGGCCCGGTCGCCTGGTGATCGAAGTCCTCGATCACAATCCTTCCACTCCTCGGCCTAGTTGGGCCCAGGTCGATGAGGAGAGCGGGCGTGGCCTGGCACTGGTCGGACTTCTTGCTTCGCGGTGTGCCTGGGAGTCCACCGGTCGCGGGAAGCGCGTATGGGCGGAGATCGTGCTCCCCATGGCGGCACCCGCTGCTCGATCCGGCGTCCTGCGCCAGTTGGTCGTGCCACGGCCGAAGCACGGGGCCGGATCCGAGCTTGGGCTGCTTGCCGAAGGCCGAGGAGAGCTCGACCGCGGGCGTCCGGCCGATGAATCGCGGACCTGCCGCCTGCCGGTGTAGGACCACGGCTCATATCGCGACTCCCGATGACCGCGGCTCCACGGCAGCCCTCTCCCACGGCCGTGAGGCAGGCCATCGACCTCCCGCCAGAGCCCTGGCGGGAGAACCGAAGAAGAAGGAGTACGAGGTGACGGAGCGCAAGGCACCACCTCCGGCCCGAAGTGGCCTCCTGGTGGCCGTTGAGGAACTGACCGCTGTTCACGACCGGTACGACAGCCTCCGGTCGGACAACGCCGGGAGTTCCGGCGACGCGCCGTGGCCGGGCGGCGACGGCAACCTGCACGAAAGCGAGTAGGCACCGAGCGGTGGGGGCAGGCGCAGTTGGTCGTGCCGGCCCCCGCCGCGTCCCAATCAGATGGCCGAACCCGTGGAGGACGCAGCGGTGGAACATCGGTTGATCAGCGCCATTGAGACAGCACTCGGATGGAGCGGAGCGGAGGCGTTGGGCAAGGGCTTCGTCCGCGGGAGCATGGACGACCCCGCACTCGCCTCCCGCATCATGACTCCGAACCGCCTGCTCGACATCGTGATGCGCAGGAGCCTGAACCGTCCGCAGTTCCGGTGTTTCCGGGAGGGCGAGGAGGTTCATCCGGCCATCTACTACACCGACAGCGTCAGCCCCCGGGGCCAAAGCATTCCTGCGGTCAATATGCGCAGCCTGGGCAGGCTCCTGCGGGAGGGCGCGACGGTGATCCTGGACCAGGCCAACGTCTTCGATCCGACGATGGAGGTCGCGTGCCGGGCCATGCAGTGGTGGTCCCGTGAGCGGGTGCAGGTCAACGCCTATCTGACGACGAACGACGCCGCAGGTTTCCCCCTGCACTGGGACGACCACGATGTCTTGATCGTCCAGCTTGCCGGAGAGAAGGAGTGGGAGGTGCGCGCGGCCTCTCGCAACGTCCCGATGTACCGGGACTCTGACCCCAACAACACTCCGAGCGAAGAAACCATCTGGTCCGGTGTCATGCGGACCGGTGACGTCATGCACATTCCCCGAGGCCACTGGCACCAGGCGACACGGACCGGCAGCGGCGTCGGCAAGAGTCTTCACGTCACGTTCGGCATCACCAAGCGCACGGGTGCGAGCTGGCTGGCATGGCTGGCCGACTGGTGCCGCGAGCGCGAGGTCTTCCGTCATGACCTGGACCGCTGGCACGGAAGCGGTGGCCAAGCCCTGACAACGGCTGCCGCCCAACTGGTCGGCGATCGTCCCCCGGCCGACTTCCTGGCCGCGTACGAGCAGGAGACGACGCTGCCGCGGCATGTGCCGTTCCTCGACATACTGGGGCCGTTGGAGGCAGTGGTGTGCGCCACCCACTTCCCTCCTCGCATACAGGAAAGCGAGGCGACCGTCGACGTCGTGGCCTCCGGGAAGAGGCTCACCCTCGCGGCCAAGGCGCTGCCCGCACTGCGTCTGCTGCTGAGCGGCAGGCCGGTCCATCTGGAGCGTGCCGAGGTCGTCGTCGGGGCCGAAGTGACGGAGGTCGCCGAGATCCTGGTGAAGGAGGAGCTGTGTGCGGTGCTGACCCCCGAGTTGTCCTCGGGTTACACCGGTCTCGTCACGAGCGCCGTCTCCTGACCGGGGCGCTGGACCTTGGCGTCACCATGCTCGACACCAGCACCAACTACCTCGGCTTCCGCTCGCATCAGACTTTGGCGCGGACAGCTGGTGACCTGCTGCCGAAGTTCACGGTCTCCACCAAAGTCGGCTACTTCCCGGGGCCGGACGGGGCGGAGCACTCCCTGGATCCCGTACGGCTGCAGCGGGCTGTCGAACGGGCGGCCATGAATCTCGGTCGTGAGCCGGACCTCGTGTTCCTGCACAACCCGGAGCATTCACTGCGCGAAGCCACCCTTCACGACCGGGATGCGTTGGCGCAGGCGTGCACTGCCATGGATGCCGCTGCGGCGAACGGACTGTGCGCCGCCTGGGGCGTCGCGTCCTGGGACCCGTCGCCGCTATTGAGCCTGATCGACCAGACCGCACCTAGGCCATCGGTCCTCATGGTCCGCGCCGGCTTGCTTGTCGGAGCCGGAACCCTGGATGCCACGGATGCCCTCACCAAGGCGTGGGACCTGTACGACGGTGGGGTATGGGGGATGAGCCCTTTCGGAGGCAGCACCACCGCCCCGGTGTGGGACAGGATCGACCCGCGCGTCTTCGTCCGGGACAGCACCCGACTTTCCCGTGTGCAGGCGGCGTTCAGAACGGCCTACCACCTCCCGGAGGTCGAGTCCGTTGCCGTGGGCACCGATGACCTCGCCCATCTGAGTGAGCTTGTCGGTGCCCTGGCCGGCGAGGTCGAGAAGCGGACCATCCAGGAGTACCGCCGCCTCCTGCGGGACCGCTCCAGCAGTCAGCCCGACTGAAGCTCCTTGATGACCTGCTCGGACGTGCGCCGCGCGGGTTCCAGTCGAGGGTCCTCCGGGTGCGCGTCCGGCCCGAGGATCTTCGAGCAGACGAACAACGTCATCAACTTGCCGTCCCGGCTCTCGAAGTCGGACCGGCGCTCGTGCCGTACGCGATCGGCCAGAGCCGGAACGGCGAGGGAACTCGCCCACAGCGAAGCGGAATCCAGGCCGAGCGGTGCGTTCCCCCAATCTTCCCAGTCGAAGAGACTGAACACCGGAGCGGTCACATTCGCCCAATTCAGATCCGCGTGGGCCGGCACCCACCGCTCGACGGACGTATCGAAGTCGTCGGCGAAGACGCCGCGGATGGACTCGGTGACAAGGGCTTGGGTGATCGTGACGGTGTCCGGCGTGGCGACCCGCCCGGTGTCCTGTGCCGCCAGAGCGTCCAATGAGGCGTTCAACGCGTCCCACCAGTCGTCCGGCAACTCCGGGGCTTCACTGACAACGGCGCTTCCGACGGGATTCCCCGGCAGGAGTTCGGTTTCGTCGGCCCGCCACATCACAGGCCCGTCCGTGTCTCGCCAGACCACGCATCCGTGCCATTCGGGCCGTGCGATGCCTGCCAGGCGCGCGGCGCTTTCAGTGCCGTTCCACCCCTGATCGGGGATCTTGTCGATCAAGCGCCGCTCGATCCGCACCCACGTGTCGAGGTCAGTTCTGGCCCCCACGGACCGGCGCTTGCGGACCACCGTGTCCGGGAGCAGGCGCACCTGCAGAGACCGCTTGACGCGATCAAGAACCTCGTCAACCGGCTGCACCCGTAGATCAACAGCCTGACTCGTGGAGACCGAGAGCGTCATGGACGTGACCGTAGCAGCGGTGCGGATGTCCTGTTCCCGCCTGATGCAGCCGGTGGATTCCAGTACTCCGAGCGGGTGGGCGACGGCGTTGCGCGGGCGCTCCAGGGCGGCGCCGATCTTGCTGGGGGTGGTGGCGCCCCGCGCGATCGCGGTGAGGATGTCGTAGTACAGCGTGTGCTGTGTGATCCTCGGGTCCTCACGCAGCAGGTACTCCGTCTCGGTACGCGAGTACACCGCCCGCCCCGGGTCGAGCAGGGTTCGGGCGAGCCAGGTGTCGAAGCCGTCGTCCGGATGCGGTCGGGCGGCCACCGGCCGGTAGCCGGGGGCCCCGCCGAGGACCGCGTGCACCTTCAGCGCGGTCAGCGGGTCGGCGATCTGCCAGAAAGCCCTGCTGCTCCGGTAGTCGAAGGCGCCCAGCCGCAGATCGACCACGGCACGGCCTCGCAGTGGCTTCGTCCCCGGGAGCAGTTCGTGCATGACGCTCATCGCCGAGCCGCACAGGATCAGCCGTGGTCCCGGCCCGGCGCCGGGCCGGGCACCCCGCTGGCGTTCGTCGTAGAGCTGTTGCAGCAGGCCCGGGATCTCCAGTGAGTGCTGGAGCAGGTACGGCAACTCGTCGATGACCAGGAGCGGATGCGACGAGCGGGCGGTCACGTCGAGAGCGCTGGACAGGACGTCACGCCAGTCGGTCAGGCGCAGGCTTCCCGGCCGCAGGCCGGCGTGGGCCGCGACCGCGTCACTGAACCGCTGGATCGCGGGCAGCCGCCCCTCCTCCCGGACCGCCGTGACGTACAGACCGCCGACCCGCTCGGACAGGGCCTGCAGCAGGTACGACTTGCCGTGCCGCCGCCCCGACACGATACCCAGCCGCATGGCCGGATCCGGATCGGTGAGGAACTCCCCGAGGAGATCCCACTCCCGGTCCCGGTCGACCACGTCGTCCGGTTTGGTCGGCAGGCTCTTCCTCACTCGCCCTCCTCCACGTCGACCGACTGATCCTGTCTGAGTCGATAGGAATCCTCGTACTGGAGTTGACGGCAGGAAGGAGAGGCGGCCGTTGCGGCGGGGGTGGGGCTAGCCGGTGATGTCGAGGGCCGTGCCGTACAGGCGGCCGACCTTCAGCCGGATGACCACCCGGCGCTCGGCGACCATCTGCTCCAGGAACGCGCCTTCGTCCTCCGGCTTCGCGGCTCGCGGGATCATCTCGAGCAGTTCCCGGCCGACGGCGTCTCCGGGAGCGGTCGTGCTCTCGGAGACCTCGGCCTCGCCTTCGGCGACGGCGAACGACCAGACGTCGCCGCCCTGGACGTGCAGCGCCGCGCGCGGGTTGTTGCGCAGGTGGCCGACCTTGACCCGGTCGGCGGTCGTCGAGAACCGCACCGTACGGGTTTCCGGGTCCCACCTGTACAGCATGGTGGTCAGGTGGGGGTGGCCGCTGCGCCTGACGGTGGCGAGCGTGCCGAACTGCTGCCCTGCGAGCAGGCCGGAGAGGGCTTCGTCGGACAGGGGGCGAGGTGCTGGTCCTTGGCTCATGACGGGATCAACGACTCCGGCGGCACGGCGTTTCGTGGCCTGAGCCGCATTCGTCGGAGACGCCGTCGGTCGGCCGGGGCGCAGCCGCGGCCGGGGCACCCCGTGACCGGGGTATCCCGTGACCGGGTCACCCCCGGCCCGGGTCAGCCCGCCTGCCCCATCCCGGCCGCGTTCGGCCAGTTCTGGGCGCTGGGCCAGCCGGCCGCCGGGGCCGGGGCGAGGCCCGGGCCGGTGGTGCCGCGGACCTGGGCGGCGGTGAGGCCGCCGCGGGCCGGGACGCCGGGCGGGGTCGGGCCCGTCATCGGGGCCGGGGCGGGTACCGGGGCCGGTACCGGGGCCGGGAACGGGCCGCTCATCGGCGCCGGGGCAGGCGTCGCGGCGGGGGCCGGGGCGGCCGGGGCCGGAGTCGGGAAGGGGGCCGGGAAGGGGGCCGGGGCCGGGGGCTGGGGTGGGGCGGCGAGTGGCTGCGGGCCCAGCCGCGCCGCCGCCGGCATCGGCATCCCGGCGCCGTTCGACGGCCCCGCCGGGACCGCGGCGTTCGACGGCCCTGCCTGGGCCGCGGCGTTCGACGGCCCTGCCTGGGCCGCGGCGGGCAGCGGCATGCCGGGGCCGACGGCCGGGGCGGCCGGGGCGGCCGGGAGCCCTGGCGTCCCGGCGCCGACGGCCTGGGCGGCGAGGCCCCGCACGCCGGCCCCGTTGGTGGCGCTGACCAGCCGGTCCACGGCCGCCGTGCCCGAGCTGTAGCCGGTCCCGGTGCCCGGCTCGGGCACGGCGGCTCCCCTCCTGGTTGCGTAGAGCACCTGCTCCAGGCCGGACACCAGGCGACGCACGTCCACCTGGGGGCGCACCACGAGTCGCAGGAAGCGACTGGACGAACCGATCTTGTTGCCGCACTCGCGGACCAGGATCCGGTGCTCGGTGAGCATCCGGTCCCGGACCACGGTGCCCTCGGCGCCCACGGGGAGGCGCACGAAGAGGAAGTTCCCCTGCGAGGGGTAGACCGTCAGGCCGGGCAGCGTGGCGAGCTGGGTCGCCATGTCGAGGCGGTCGCGGCGGACCTGCCGCAGGCTCCGCGCGTACTCGGCGCCGTGCTCCTTCAGCATGAACACCACGTGCTCGGCGAGAGAGTTGAGGTTCCACTTGGGCAGCATGGAGCGGACGCGGCCCGCCAGCGCCGGGTTGGCGACGAGGTAGCCGAAGCGGATGCCGTGCAGGCCGAAGTTCTTGCCCAGGCTGCGCAGCACGACCACGTTCGGGCGGAGCATCGCCTCCTGGACGACGGACGGTTCCACCTCGGCGTCCGCGAACTCCAGGAACGACTCGTCGATCACCACCAGGTCCAGGTCCGCCATCGCGTCCATGAACTGCACGACCGCCTGCCGGTGCAGGAAGCCGCCGTCGGGGTTGTTGGGGTTGCAGACGACCGCGACGCGGGTGCCGCGGGCCCGGATGAACTCGGCGTACTGCGCGAGGTCCAGGGCGAAGCCGCCGGCCTCCTGAAGCGGGAACATGTCGACCCGCTTGCCGGTCTCCATCGGCTGGTCGGTCCAGCGGCCGAAGGCGGGGACGGGGACGGCGAGGGACTCGCGGACCAGCAGGTGGTCGATCCAGGTGATCAGCTCGGTCGAGCCGTTGCCCATCGCCACGCACTGCGGCGGAAGCCGGAGCAGGTCGCACAGCTCGGCCGTGATCGTGTCGGCGCTGCTCGGGTAGTACGTGATGATGTCGCGCAGCCGCGCCGCCAGCTCCTCGAACATGGCCGGGGTGGGGAAGTACGGATTGCAGGGGATGCAGAAGTCGACCGGCCCGGCCCCGTCGCCGCCCTCCCGCGCCGGCGCCGCCATCGACGGGCTGTGAGCCGCGGTGCTGCGGAACAACGAGGTGACGTTGTCGGCCATGGAACCTCCGTACCGGGCGGGCCCTGGCGGGGACTTCAGGGTCCGTCGTCCTTGGGTGGCCCGCGCGGGGGAGCGCGGGCCACCCATACATACGGGGCCTCAGCGGGTGTTGTTCAACCCGTGTGAAGAGATGGTGCGCGACGGTCCGGACCGGTCAGCGGCCGAACGAGTGGACCGTGGTCGTCCGGTACGTCTGCCCGGGCCGCAGCACCGTCGACGGGAAGTCCGCGTGGTTCGGCGCGTCCGGGAAGTGCTGCGTCTCCAGGCACAGCGCGTCGCCCTGCCGGTAGGTGCGGCCGGAGGTGCCGGTCAGGGTGCCGTCGAGGAAGTTGCCCGAGTAGAACTGCAGGCCCGGCTGGTCGGTGGCGATCCGCAGGGTGCGGCCGGAGCGCGGGTCGCGCAGCGTCGCGACGTGCTCGGGCCGCTGCGTGATCCCCTTGTCGAGGACCCAGTTGTGGTCGTAGCCCTTCGCCATGACCTGCTGCTCGTGGCCCGCGCGGATGTCCCGGCCGATCGGCTTGCCCTTGCGGAAGTCGAAGGGGGTGCCGGAGACCTTCGCCAGCTCGCCCGTGGGGATCAGCCCCGAGTCGGTGGGCGTGTAGCGGGAGGCGGCGATCGTGAGCTCGTGGTCCTCGATCGTGCCGCTGCCCTCGCCGGCCAGGTTCCAGTACACGTGGCTGGTGAGGTTGACGACCGTGGCCTTGTCGGTGGTGGCCTCGTAGTCGATGCGCCAGTCGCCGTGCCGGGTGAGGGTGTACGTCACCGTCGCCCGCAGCGTGCCCGGGTAGCCCATCTCGCCGTCGACGCTGGTGTAGTGCAGGCGCAGGCCGACATCGGAGCCCTGGGCGAACGGCTCCACGTCCCACACGCGCTTGTCGAAGCCCTTGGCGCCGCCGTGCAGGCTGTTGTCGCCGTCGTTCACCGACAGCTGGTAGGCGGTGCCGTCCAGGGTGAACCGCCCCTTGGCGATGCGGTTGCCGTACCGTCCGACGATGGCGCCGAAGTACGGGCTGGAGGCGACGTAGTCGTCGATGCTGTCGAAGCCGAGGGAGACGTTGGCGTAGCGGCCGCGGTGGTCGGGGATCTCCAGGGAGTGGACGATGCCGCCGTAGGAGAGGACCCCCAGCCTGGTGCCGCCGTTCTCCAGCGACCAGAGGTGGACCTTGGTGCCGTCGGCGAGCTTGCCGAAGAGCGTCCTCACGGGCTTCCTGCCTCCCGGGGCGGCCTGTGCCGTTCCGCCGAGGGCGGTCGCGGCGACGCCCGCCGCCGCCGCGCCCGCGATGACCGTGCGTCTGTTCAGTTCCATGTGCGGCTCCCGTAATGGGTGGGGCCCCGCCTTCCGGCGGGGCCCGAGCTGACTTACGAACCGGACTTGCGCTTGTTCCACACGTCGAAGCCGACGGCCGCGAGCAGGGCCAGGCCCTTGATGACCTGCTGCCAGTCGGTGCCGACGCTCAGGAGGTTCATGCCGTTGTTCAGCACGCCGAGGACGAGACCGCCGATGATCGCGCCGAGGACGGTGCCCACACCGCCGCTCATGGACGCGCCACCGATGAACGACGAGGCGATGGCCTCGAGTTCGAAGTTCAGGCCCGCCTTCGGAGATGCCGCGTTCAGGCGGGCGGCGACCACCAGACCCGCCAGGGCCGCGAGCACGCCCATGTTCAGGAAGACGTGGAAGGTGACCTTCTTGTCCTTCACGCCGGACAGCTTGGCCGCCGGCAGGTTGCCGCCGATGGCGTAGATGTGGCGGCCGAAGACGGCGTTGCGCATGACGTAGCCGTAGCCGACCACCAGCACGCCCAGGACGATCAGGATGATCGGCGCGCCCTGGTAGCTGGCGAGCAGCATCGTGACGGCGAGGATCGCCGCCGCGATGGCGGCCAGCTTCAGCAGGAAGGCGTTGCGCGGCAGCACGTCCAGTGAGAACTCCTGCTCCCGCCTGCGGTCCCGGATCTCCTGGTAGAGCGCGAAGGCCAGCAGCACGATGCCGAGGAGCAGGGTCAGGTTGTGGTAGTTGGTGTTCGGGCCGACCTCCGGCAGGAAGCCGTTGCCGAGCTTCTGCAGGCCCTCCGGGAACGGGCCGAGGGTCTGGCCCTCCAGGAGGATCTCCGTCAGACCGCGGAAGAGCAGCATGCCCGCCAGGGTCACGATGAACGACGGTATGCCCAGATACGCGATCAGGAAGCCCTGCACCGAGCCCGCGACCGCGCCCACCACCAGGCACAGCACCAGCGCGACGGGCCAGGCCACGTCGTGCTGGACGGTCAGCACCGCCGCGAACGCGCCCACGAACGCGGTCAGCGAGCCGACCGACAGGTCGATGTGCCCCGCGATGATCACCAGCATCATGCCGATCGCGAGGATCAGGATGTAGCTGTTCTGCAGCACCAGGTTGGAGACGTTGCGCGGCAGCAGCAGGTCGCCGCCGGTCCACACCTGGAACAGTACGACGATCAGGCCGAGCGCGATCAGCATGCCGTACTGGCGCATGTTGCGGCGCAGGCCGTTCAGCATCAGGTGCAGCAGGCCCTCGCCGGAGGCCGCGCCCCCGTTCTTCCTGGGCGGCGCCGAGGCCGGGACCTTGTCCGTCACATCCGTGCTCATCGGGTTACCTCTTTGTCCTTCGTCATCTGACGCATCAGCACTTCCTGCGTGGCCTCCGCCCGCGGAACCTCACCCGTGAGCCGTCCGGCGGCCATGGTGTAGATGCGGTCGCACATGCCGAGCAGCTCCGGCAGCTCGGAGGAGATGAAGACGACCGCCTTGCCCTCGGCCGCCAACTGGTCGATGACCGTGTAGATCTCGTACTTCGCGCCCACGTCGATGCCGCGGGTGGGCTCGTCGAGGATCAGCACGTCCGGACCCGCGAAGATCCACTTGCTGAGGACGACCTTCTGCTGGTTGCCGCCGGACAGCTTGCCCACCGGCTCGAACACGGTCGGCGCCTTGATGTTCATGGACTTGCGGAAACGCTCGGCGACCTGCCGCTCCTCGTGCTCGTCGACCACCCCGCGCCGGGCCACCTTGCCCAGGGCGGTCAGCGAGATGTTGCGGTTGATGGTGTCGATGAGGTTCAGGCCGTAGTGCTTGCGGTCCTCGGTGACGTACGCGATGCCGTGCCCGACCGCCTCCGAGACGGTCTTCGTACGGATCTCACGGCCGTCCTTGAGGACCGTGCCGCCCGCGTGCCGGCCGTAGGCGCGCCCGAAGACGCTCATCGCCAACTCGGTGCGGCCGGCGCCCATCAGGCCCGCGATGCCGACGATCTCCCCGCGTCGCACGGTGATCGACACGTCGTCGACGACCTTGCGGTGCTGGTCGATGGGGTGCAGCACGGTCCAGTTGCGGATCTCCAGCGCCGGTGCCGCGCCCACCTCGGCATGGTGCGGCGTGCGGTCGGGGAAGCGGTGGTCGAGGTCGCGGCCGACCATGCCGGAGATGATGCGGTCCTCGGTGGTCTCCGGCGCGTTGACGTCGAGGGTCTCGATGGACCGGCCGTCGCGCAGGATCGTCACCGAGTCGGCGACCCGCCGGATCTCGTTCAGCTTGTGGGAGATGATGATCGAGGTGATGCCCTGCTTCTTCAACTCCAGGATGAGATCGAGGAGTTTGCCGCTGTCCTCGTCGTTGAGCGCCGCGGTCGGCTCGTCGAGGATGAGCAGCTTCACCTTCTTCGACAGCGCCTTGGCGATCTCCACCAGCTGCTGCTTGCCCACGCCGATGTCGGCGATCCGGGTCTCCGGGTGGTCGGTCAGACCGACCCGGCGCAGCACCTCGGTGGCGTGCCTGAGCGTCTCGTTCCAGTCGATGAACCCCGCGGAGGCGTGTTCGTTGCCGAGGAAGATGTTCTCCGCGATCGACAGGAACGGCACCAGCGCCAGCTCCTGGTGGATGATCACGATGCCCCGGTGCTCGCTCGCCCGGATGTCCTTGAACTCGCAGACCCCTCCATCGAAGAGGATCTCGCCCTCGTAACTGCCGTGCGGATGGACGCCGGAGAGCACCTTCATCAAGGTGGACTTCCCGGCGCCGTTCTCACCGCAGATGGCATGGACCTCGCCCTGACGGACGGTCAGAGTGACGTTCGACAGCGCCTTCACACCGGGAAAGGTCTTGACGATCGAGCGCATTTCCAGGACGGGTCCCGCCATGGTCGTGCCCTTTCGGTCCGTAGGAATGGCCGTAGGAACGGCTGTAGGAACGGCTGTAGGAATGACCGTAGGAACGGCTGTAGGGATGGCCGGGGGGCGGCCGTAGGAACGGCCGGGGAATGGCCGGCCTCCGGCGACGAGGGCTACTTGAGCTCGTCCGCCGTGTAGTAGCCGGTGTCGACGAGTTCCTTGGTGTAGTTGCTCTTGTCGACGCTCACCGGCTGCAGCAGGTAGGCGGGCACGGTCCTGACGCCGTTGCTGTACGTCTTGGTGTCGTTGACCTCGGGCTTCTTGCCGTTGAGCACGTCGTCGACCATGGTCGCGGCGACCTCGGCGAGCTTGCGGAGGTCCTTGTAGACGGTCTGCGTCTGCTCGCCGGCGATGATCGACTTCACCGAGGCCAGCTCCGCGTCCTGGCCGGTGATGACCGGCAGCGGCTTGCTCTTGGAGCCGTAGCCGTCCGACTTCAGCGCGGACAGGATGCCGATGGAGATGCCGTCGTAGGGCGAGAGCACCGCGTCGACCCGGCCGGTCTTGTACGAGGAGGTCAGGATGTCCTCCATGCGCTTCTGCGCGGTGGTGCCGTCCCAGCGCAGGGTGGTGACCTGGGTGAGCTGGGTCTGGCCGGACTTGACGACCAGCTTCTTCTTGTCGATGTACGGCTGCAGCACGCTCATCGCGCCGTTGAAGAAGTACTTGGTGTTGTTGTCGTCGTTGGAGCCGGCGAACAGCTCGATGTTGAAGGGGCCCTTGCCGTCCTTCAGTCCGAGCCTGTCGACGATGAAGCCGGCCTGCAGCTCGCCGACCTCGGTGTTGTCGAAGGAGGCGTAGTAGTCGACGTTCTTCGTGCCGAGGATCAGCCGGTCGTAGGAGATCACCGGGATCTTGGCGTCCGCGGCCTGCTGCAGCACGTTGTTCAGCGACTTGTTGTCGATGGCCGCGATGATCAGGCCCTTCACGCCCTGCGTGATCAGGTTCTCGATCTGCGACACCTGCTGGTCGGGGTCGTCCTCGCCGTAGACCAGCTTGGTCTTGTAGCCCTTGGCCTCCAGGTCCTTGACGACGTTCTTGCCGTCCGAGATCCAGCGCTCGGAGGACTTGGTGGGCATCGCGATGCCGATGGTGCCCCCTTTGGCGCTGCCCTTGTCCTCCTTGCTGCCGCCCTCGCTGTTCTGCCCGCAGGCGGTCAGGGTGAGGGCGAGGGAGGCGGCTCCGGCCATGGCGGCGAGTGCGGCTCTGCGAGTACGCATGGCGATCAGTCCTTGTTCTTCTCGTCGTGGAGAGCGGTCAGGCTTCGGTGGGGAAGCGGTTCAGCGGGCCGGGCAGCCGGGAGCCGAGCGGCGCCATGGCGCCGTCCGCGCCGTGCCGGGCGAGCAGGTCGAGAGCGAGCCGGCCGCGCCGCACCCGCTCCCGGGCGGTGTCCAGGGTCAGATCCCTCAAGTGGGTGCCGTAGGGGTAGATGCCGGGCGATCTGGACAGGCCGAACTTCAGGTAGAGCGGTGCGCCGCGCCGGATCAGCTCGGCGACCTCGTACATCCGGATGTAGCCGCCGAGGTCGTCGGGCGCCTCGATGTACATGTCCATCGGAGCGGCTGAGATCCGGCGGATCTCGGTGAGGTGATCGAGCGTCAGGTCGCTGGGCACGTTGAGGGAATCGGCGCCCAGCCGCTCGTAGACCGCGTAACTGGCCGGGTTGACCGGCCCGATGAGCGCGGAGACCTTCAGGGTGGTGTCCGCCGGGATGACCCCGGCGGCGCGCGCCCGGTGCAGCGTCCACAGCACGCCCTCGTCGGCGACGAGCAGGCACTTGACGCCCAGCTCCGTCGCCCGTACGGCGTCCTCGACGCAGCCGGCGACGGCGTCGTGCCCGCGTGCGCGCAGTCCGGCCCCCCGCGAGTCGGAGCGCACCGAGCCGCCGATGTCCCAGGTGCCGCGCGGGCCGGTGAACAGGCACAGCTCGATGTCCCGTTCGCCGGTGGCCTCGACCATCTCGGTGATCTCGGCGTCGGTCAGCATCCACACGCCGCTGCCCTGGCTGATCCGGTGGATCGGCACGTCGAGGCGCGAGGACTCCTTGAGCACGACGGCCAGCGCCTCCGGTCCCTCGCAGGAGGGGATCTCGGTGCGCCAGCGGCCGCCGCCGGGGAAGGTGTGCGGCGAGGCGTCGGCGGGGTCGAGGGCGGGCGCGCCCAGGCCGAGGGTGGTGAGCGCCGGCTCACCCGGCCTGCGGGCTGCCGTGGCGGAAGCGTCGGTGGTCACAAGCTGTCCTTAGTGTTCGGTATTTCGGACGGAGTTCGCGGCTCAGGGCGTGCCTCGGTACGACCGGGTGCGGGGAAGGGGCCAGGTGTGCGCCGGTACGGGGGCCGTCAGGTCGCCCCCGTACCGGCGTACGGCTAGGGACGGAGCAGTACCTTGCCGACCTTCGGATCGCCGGACCCGACCAGCTCGATGGCCTCCGGGAACCGCTCCAGCGGCAGCTCGTGGGTGACCAGCGGCAGTGGATCGAGCAGTCCGGCCCCGAACACCCGCACCGCGTGCGCCCAGGCGTCCGGCGGCGCGCCGAAGACGGTCGCCACCTCCAGCTGCCGTACCACCAGGTCCGTCGGGTCCAGCCCGTCGGCGCCCGGCGCCGGGATGCCGGTCAGCACCAGACGGCCGCCGCGCCGGAGCAGCCCGGCGGCGGTGCGTGCCGCGGACGCCGATCCGGCGGTCTCGACGACGACGTCGAAGTCGTCGGGCAGGTGCTGGTCGCGGGTGCGGAAGTCGGTGGCCCCGAACCGCCGCGACAGCTCGGCCCGGTCGGTCCGGGTGCCGACCACCAGCAGCTCGGCCGGCGAGTTCGCCTTCAGGAACTGCACGGCGAACATCCCGAGCGTGCCGGTGCCGACCACCGCGACCCGTTCGCCGGGCAGCGCGTTCGCCTTGATCGCGGCGGCCGCGATGCAGGCGGCGGGCTCCAGCAGGGCGGCCGCCGTCAGATCGGCGTCGTCCGGCAGGAGGTGCAGCAGACGGGCCGGCAGGGTGAGCGTGGTGGCCATGGCCCCCGGCTGGGTGAACCCGGTCTCCTCGTACCCGGCCGTGCACAGGGTGGTCTCGCCCGCGTGGCAGCGGTCGCACACCTGGCAGTTGCGGAAGCCCTCGCCGACGACCTTCCGGCCGACCAGCGCCTCGGGGACGCCGGCGCCGACCGAGCGCACCGTCCCGGACCACTCGTGGCCGGGCGTGAGCGGGTAACGGACGTACCCTTCGGGCCGGTTGCCCTGGTAGACCTCGCGGTCGCTGCCGCAGATGCCGACCGCGTGGACGCGCACCAGCGCCTCGCCGGGCTCCGGCTGCCGTGGCTCCAGCGAGGTCAGCCGGTGCTCGCCCGGCCCCTCGACGACGACCGCGGTGCTCACTTGGAGCCCTTGGGCCTGCGCTGCTCCCAGCCCTCGGCCCACAGGTCGAAGCGGGCCTGCTGCTGCGGGAACTCGGCCGCCGCGTCGACGTCCAGCTCCACGCCGAGGCCGGGCGCGTCGGAGAGGTGGAAGCAGCCGTCCTCCGGGTCCACCTGCGGGGCGCCCTTGACCACCTTCTTGATCTCCGCGTCCGCGAAGTCGTTGAAGTGCTCCAGGATCTTGAAGTTGGGGGAGGTGAAGCCGACCTGCAGGGAGGCGGCGGTCAGCACGGATCCGCCCACGTTGTGCGGGGCGATGAGCATGTAGTGCGTCTCGGCGGTCGCCGCGAGCTTCCGGGTCTCCCAGATGCCGCCGAGGTGGCCGACGTCGGGCTGGATGATGTCGACGGCCTGGCTGTCGAACAGCTCGCGGAACTCGATGCGGTCGTGGATGCGCTCACCCGTGGCGACGGGTACGTCGACCTTCGCGGCGACCTTCTCCAGCGCCTTGAGGTTCTCCGGCGGGCACGGCTCCTCCAGCCAGGCGGGGTTGAAGGGCGCCAGCTCCCTGGCCAGGCGCACGGCGGTGGCGGGGGAGAAGCGGCCGTGCATCTCCAGCATCAGCTCCGCCTCGGGCCCGATGGCGTCGCGGACGGCCTCGATGAGGGAGACGGCGTACAGGGTCTGCTGGTGGTCGAGTTCGAAGTGCCCGGTGCCGAAGGGGTCGATCTTGAGTGCCCGGTACCCGCGCTCCATCACGCCCTGGGCCGCCTTGTGGTACGCCTCCGGGGTCCGCTCGGTCGTGTACCAGCCGTTGGCGTACGCCTTGACCTTGTCCGTCACCTTCCCGCCCAGCAACTGCCAGACGGGAACCCCGAGCGCCTTGCCCTTGATGTCCCAGCAGGCCATCTCGACGACCGCGATACCGGACATCACGATCTCGCCGGCCCGGCCGTAGTCGCCGTACTTCATGCGGCGCACGAGGTCTTCCACCGCGAACGGGTCGGAGCCGAGAATGTGATTGGCCTCCGCCTCCCGCAGATAGCCGATCAGCGCGTCGGTGTGGCCCAGCATCCGGGTCTCGCCGACTCCCGTGATCCCTTCGTCGGTGTGCACCTGGACGTAGGTCAGGTTGCGCCACGGCGTCCCGACCACGTGGGTGCTGATTCCGGTGATACGCACGGCAGTTGCCCCTTGCTGCGTCGTTGGTCCCATGGGCTCGATACAGTGTGTTCGATATTTCGTCACACGTTCGAAATGCTGGCGTGACAGTAAGGACGGGGTGCGGGGAGTGTCAATGGGTCGAACGCATAACGGTTTCGACACCGTTTTCGACACGGATTCGGGGGCCGGTTTCGGTGGGATCGGCGGACTTGCCCGGCGTACGCTCCCGGCCCGGCGCAACGGAACGGCCGGTTCGCCACACAATTTTCACAGCGGTGACTAGGAAAGCTACCCGGGAGGAACTTAGTCTTCCCGCGTCATGGACTACTGCCACCCGTGCCGACGGCACCTCAACGGCGCGCTCGCCTGTCCGGGGTGCGGCACTCCCGTCGAAGAGCTCCGCGCGCACGCGGAGCGGGGCGGGGTGTCCGGGGCCGCGTCCGGCGTCTCCGGCCACGCCGGCGGGCCGACGGCCGCCTACGACGGCTACGACGCCTACCGCGCCTACGGGGACGAGGGCGACGGGACGTACGAGGGGACGCACGGCGGCGCGCACGACGAGACGCACGAGGGCGCGTACGACGGAGCGTACGAGGGTGCCTTCGGCGACCGGGGCGACCGGGGCGACCGGGGCGACCGGGGTGACTGGGGAGACGGCATCGGTGACGGCGTTCCGGCCGGCCGGGCGGCGCGGCGCGCGCGGCAGCCCGGCCGCGGTGGGCACGGCCGCGGCGGCCGTACCGCGGCGGGTGCGGGTGCGGGTGCGGGTGCGGGTTCGGGTGAGGCCGGGGCGGGCGCCGGACGCCGACGCGACCGCAAAGCCGCGGCGCACCGCAGGCGCCGACGCCGGACCGCGCTGATCGCAGCCGGCTTCGTCCTGGCGGCCGGCGGGCTGAGCCTCGCCGAGCTGGGCATGGACGCGCCCTTCTCCACCTCGGAGCCGGCCGCGAAGGACGCGTCCGCCGAGGGCGGCACGTCGTCGGCGACCGATGGGACGGCCCGGCCCCTGGACGGCACGGCGCCGGGCACGGCGGCCGGCTCGGCGGCGCCGGGCGCCTCCGCCTCGCCGTCGGCCTCGAAGTCCGCCAAGGACGCCAAGGACGCCAAGGGACAGGACGGCGGGGCGTCACCGGACGCGGGCACGTCCTCCGCCGCCACCGGGGCGACCCCGGACCCCTCCGCGCCGGACCCCACGACGAGCGCCCCGGCCTCGACGCAGGCCCCCTCCGCCGATCCGGCACCGTCGTCGCCGGACCCCGGCCCGGACCCGCAACCGTCGCCGACGAAGACGTGCGACCGGTTCCTGTGGTGGTGCACCTAGGTCTTGCCGGGGCCGCGACGCCGGGGTGATCCGGACGGCGGGTCAGTACACCTGGCGGCCGGAATCCAGCATCCGCCGCAGCAAACCGCGCAAAGCGAGCCGTTCCTCGTCCGACAGGCCCGACAGCGGTTCGCGGGCGAAGCGCAGGCCCTCGCGGAGCTCGCGGGCGACCCGGAGACCCTCGTCCGTGGCCGCCGCCAGCTTCACCCGGCGGTCCGCCGGGTCGGGGCGGCGCTCCACCAGACCGCGGGCCTCCAGCCGGTCCACGATCCCCGTGACGTTCGACGGCTCGCACTTCAGCCTGCGCGCCAGCTTCCGCATCGCCAGCGGTTCCAGGGACAGCAGGCTCAGCAGCCGCGCCTGGGCGCCGGTCAGCGCGTGCTCGCCCGCCGCCTCCTCGTAGTCCGCGTAGAAGCGGGCCACCACGTCGCCGATCAGTTCGACGACCTCCAGGGTCACCGGGTCGGGACGGCGGGTCTCGTGTGAGGTGGGCATGCTTCAGGATACCCCTTTACTTGACAACGTGAAATATTCAGGCGCATCGTTGTTTCAGGTACTGAAATAAATCGGAAGGGCTTCCCTCATGATCAACCGCGAATGGCATCTGCTCAGCCGGCCCGTCGGCTGGCCGAAGCCCGAGGACTTCGCCCTGGTCGAGGCGGAGGTCCGGCAGCCGCGCGAGGGGCAGGTACTCGTCCGCAACAAGTACCTCTCGGTCGACCCCTACATGCGCGGCCGGATGAGCGCCGCGAAGTCCTACGTCGCCCCCTTCGAGCTCGGCAAGACCATGCAGGGCGGCGCGGTGGGCGAGGTCGTCGCCTCCGAGGCCGAGGGCATCGCCGTCGGCGACCACGTCCTGCACTTCCTCGGCTGGCGCGAGTACGCCACGCTGGACGCCAAGAACGCGGTCAAGGTCGACGCGGACGCCGCGCCCCTCTCGGCCTACCTCGGCGTGCTGGGCATGACCGGCCTCACCGCCTACGCCGGCCTGCTGCGCACCGCCGCCTTCAAGGAGGGCGACGCCGTCTTCGTGTCGGGCGCCGCGGGTGCCGTCGGCAGCCAGGTGGGCCAGATCGCCAAGCTCAAGGGCGCCTCGCGGGTCATCGGGTCGGCCGGGTCCGACGAGAAGGTCAGGCTGCTCGTCGAGGAGTACGGCTTCGACGCCGCGTTCAACTACAAGAACGGCCCGGTGGCCGAGCAGTTGCGCGCCGCCGCCCCCGACGGCGTCGACGTCTACTTCGACAACGTCGGCGGCGACCACCTGGAGGCGGCCGTCGGCTCGCTCAACCACGGGGGCCGGATCGCCGTCTGCGGCATGATCTCCGTCTACAACAACACCGAGCCCGCGCCCGGCCCGAAGAACCTCGCCCGCCTCATCCAGACCCGCGGCCGCATCGAGGGCTTCCTCGTCGGCGACCACTACGACCTCCAGCCGCAGTTCGTCCGGGAGGTCGGTCCCTGGGTCGCCTCCGGCGCGCTCAAGTACCGCGAGACCGTGGTCGAGGGCATCGAGAACAACCTGGAGGCGTTCCTCGGCGTCCTGCGCGGCGACAACACCGGGAAGATGATCGTCAAGCTGTAGTGACGGCTTGCGGGCGCGGCCTCCCCGGACGGATCGCGCCGGAAAGCGGCGCGCGAGCCCCCAGGTCCCGGACCCGGGGGCTCGCGGCCGTCACCGACAACCAACCGTCGGGTTCCTCGTCCTGACGCCACAGCTCCGGCAGGTCACAGCTCCGGCAGGTCACAGCTCCGGCAGGTCACAGCTCCGGGACGTCACAGCTCCGGGAAGACCGCCGCGAAGAAGAACCACAGCAGCCCGGCCCAGAACAGTGCGGCCGTGAGGGAGACCAGCAGGGAACTGCGCCACCTCAGCACCAGGAACGGGAACATGGTCAGGACCGCGAACAGGCCGCCGACACGCGTGTACAGCCGCGCGGCCTCGCTCAGCGTGCCGGCCCGGCCCTCCGCGAGGGCGCGGACGAGGCGCTGCGAGACGAAGCCGTACAGACCGAAGACGACAGGGAAGAACCACAGCGGCGTGTACCCCACCAGCTGGTCTTCCGACAGATCGTTGAACTTCACCACGTAGATCACCGCCGCCGTGCCGAGGCCGACGAGCAGGGACACGATGTACAGGGCGGTGAGGCCCACCGCGCTCCCCGAGCGTGCCGGCGGCCCGCCGGGCACGAACGGCATGGGCGCGCGCGTCACCTGGTGACAGGACGGGCATGAGACACCGGTGCCGCTCAGGGAAGCCGGGACGGACATGAGGTGCCCGCAGACCCCGAGGAACTCGACCTGCTGTGGGTTCATGGAATTCTTTCTCGTGAGGCGTCTCGGGACCGGAACCGACCGCAGCCAGGCCCGAGCCGTGACCGATCGTCGCCGCCGGCTCTGCAGAGCCGCTGGCAATCGGCTGGAAGGAACTCCGGGCGCCTCCCCGTCGATCCGTTGCCGGGCGGGTCCCGCGCCGGTCAGCGGGCCAGGGCCGCCGTGTGCACCGCCCGGGCCAGCCGGTCGTTCTCCGGGGCCGCTCCGCCGGGGAAGGCGTGACGGCGGCGGGTGTAACCGTAGGCCAGGCCGCTGCGGGGGTCCGCGAACGCCTGGCAGCCGCCCGCGCCGCTGTGGCCGATCGTCCCGGCGCCCAGGAACGGGTGCCAGACGTCCGCCGTCGTCTGGAAGCCCAGGCCGAACGATCTGTGCGAGCGGGCCACCAGGTCGTGGCCCACGGAGTGGAACTGGCCGAACTCGGCCACCGTGTCCGGCTTCAGCAGCGGGGCCTTCTCGTCCACCTCGCTGATCGCCGCCGCGTACAGCGCGGCCAGCCCGCGCGCGGAGGCCACCGCGCCCACCGAGGCCGGTCCCCTGGCGCGCACGCCCGGGTCGTTGGGCAGGGTCGCCAGGTCGGTGGGTTCGGGGGCGTGCTGGTTGAAGGCGATGGCGGCGAGCGTGTGCGGGCCGGAGGGGAGCGAGTCGAGCAGCGCCCGCTGTTCGGGGGTGGGGGCCATCGGCCGCGCGGTACGGAACCGGGGCTCGTGGGCGGCGGGCAGGCCGAGGAAGAAGTCCAGCCCGTAGGGGGCGCGGATCCGCTCCTCGTAGACCTCCTGGAGCGTACGGCCGGTCGCGCGGCGCACGACCTCGCCGGTGAGCGCGCCGATGACCAGCGCGTGGTAGCCGAAGGCGGTGCCCGGCCGCCAGAACGGCCGCTGGTCGGCGAGCCGTTCGGCCAGCTGGCGGTCGTCGGCCAGCTCGGCGAGGGTGAACCCGGTGTCGGTGCCGACCACGCCCGCCCGGTGCGCGATCAGCTCGCGCAGCGTCACGCCCGCCTTGCCCTCGGCCGCGAACTCCGGCCAGTAGTAGGTCACCTTGCGGTCCAGCTCCAGCGTCCCCTCCTGCACGAGCAGCGCCACCACGAGGTGCGCGGCGCCCTTCGTGGACGAGTACACGCCGTACAGGGAGCCGGCGTCGCCGCCCGCCCACAGGTCGACGACCTTGCGGCCGTGCACGTACGCGCACAACTGGCCCTCGTAGTCCGGCAGTTCTTCCGCGACGAACGCGGCGAACTCCTCGCGCACGGCCTCGAAGCCGTCGGCGACGGTGCCGTGGATCTCCCGAGTCATCCCGCTCTCCTCACCTCAACCGCTGCGGCCTGCTGAGATCGGTACGGGGAGACGTACCCGTTCGACTCAACCACGTCACCGGACGGTGCCGCTCAGGGGGCCGGTAAGGTTCCCCCCATGCGTGATCTCGGGGTGGGGTTCGGGTACCTGTTGAAGGGCCAGCGGTGGGCGGCCCGCAACGGCAGGCAGTACGGGTTCGGGCTGCTGCCCGGCCTGATCACCCTCGTCCTGTACGCGGCGGCGCTCGTCGCGCTCGCACTGTGGGGCGACGACGTGGTGGCGTGGGCGACGCCGTTCGCCGACGACTGGGACAGCCCCTGGGGCGGCCTGTTCCGCGGCTTCCTCACCGCCGTGCTGTTCGCCCTCGCCCTGCTCCTCGCCGTCGTCACCTTCACCGCGGTCACGCTCCTGGTCGGCCAGCCCTTCTACGAGAGCCTCTCCGAACGGGTCGACCGCGACGTCTCCCCGGACGGCAGCGCACCGGAGTCGGGCCTGCCGCTGTGGCGGGAGCTGTGGATCTCCGCCCGCGACAGCCTGCGGATCGTGGTCCGGGCGGCGCTGTGGGGGATCCTGTTGTTCGGCCTCGGCTTCGTCCCGTTCGTCGGGCAGACGGTCGTCCCGGTGATCGGGTTCTTCGTCACCGGCTTCTTCCTCACCGAGGAACTGGCCGCCGTGGCCCTCCAGCGCCGCGGCGTCGAACTCCGCGAGCGCCTCACCCTGCTCCGCTCCCGCAAGACCCTGGTCTGGGGCTTCGGCACGCCTCTCGGCCTGTCCTTCCTGGTGCCGTTCGTCGCGGTCTTCCTGATGCCGGGCGCGGTGGCGGGCGCGACCCTCCTGGCCCGCGACCTCCTGGGCGAGGAGATCACCGAGGAACGCGACGACGACACCCCCGAGGCCAAGCGGCTCACCCCCTGAGTCCGGCGCACCGCCGGTCCGCTCCGCGGGAGCGGGCGTGCTGGTGCGCGGTCCAGCGTGCGGGCGTGCGGGCGTCCTGGTGCACGGTCCAGCCGTCATGGCATGCGGCCGGCCCCGGGCGGTCGCGGAAGGGCCCGGACCCTTCCCCTCCCGGAAGTCCGTCCGGGAATCCGTCCGGCATTCCGTACCCGGGAGCCGCCCGTTCCGCCCGCAGCCGCGCGCCCCGGAGCGGTCGTGACGAGATTGCGAATCATCGGTTATCACGTAACAGTTGGCTTGAAAGTCTTCCTAAAGGTTCGCCGGGGCCGTACACCTCAGGGGAAAGGTCGCACACGAGACAAGCAGGACGATGACGAACCAACCTCCCGGCTACGGCTACCCGTCAGACCAGAACCCCTACGGCCAGCAGCCTGCGCCCGGCTACGGTGCCCCGCAGGGCCCTTACGACCAGCAGTCCGGCCAGGGCTACCCGCCCCCGCCGCCGCCCGGTTACCCGCAGGGCGCCGGCCAGCTCCCGCAGTGGCTCGGCCAGCCCGGCCCGTACGGCCCGCAGCCCGGCAACCGGACCCTGGCCAATCCCGCCGACCGCTTCCTGGCCCGCCTGATCGACTTCGGCATCCTGCTGATCCCGTTGATCTTGGTCCAGTTCACCATCGCGCTCGCGGTCGGCTCGATCGTGGCCGGCGTCATCGGCGCCGCGATCGTCTTCGGCTACGAGGGTGTCATGATGCTCACCCAGAGCCAGCAGTCCATCGGCAAGAAGGTCATGAAGCTGCGGGTGGTCTCGGCGGCGAACGGTGGCCGCCCCTCCGACAACGAGCTCTGGATCCGCAGCGCGGTCTTCGGTCTGCCCCAGGCGATCTACCTGATCGGCTCGTTGTTCTCCCTGGTGAACGTGCTGTCGCTGCTCTGGGACAAGCCGCTGCAGCAGTGCTTCCACGACAAGGCGGCCAAGACCGTGGTGGTCAAGGAGGCCTGAACGGTGGCCGCTTGACCCCTGCGAGTCCGGCGAAGCCCGGTTGCCCCGATCATCCTCGGCGGCGACCGGGCTTCGGGTTCCGTGCGGTGGCAGCCCGTCCCCTCGGCACGGCCCGGCGCGCGGACGTCACCAGGGCAGCATGAGCGCGACGAGCGCGAGCAGCGGGACCGCCTGGAACGCGGCGGCGCCGCGCAGGCGGGCCCACCACAGCAACGCTCCGGCGGCCGCCACGACGGCGCACGCGCCGCCCAGTTCGGCCAGGGGCGGATGGTAGGGCCGCCCGTCCTGGCCGGCCGCCCACGCGGTCATCCCGGCCGCCAGCCAGCCGTAGCCCACGGCCAGGGCGTCGAGGGGCAGCAGCGCGAGGACCGCGATCGTGTTCCTCCATCTCATGCTCATGACGGACAGGGTGGACCGGCGCGGCGGCCGGGCGCATGAGCACCCGTACCCGGTTTCACGAAGTGCTACCGGCCCGGAACGCGGGCCGCCGCCTCCCGCAGTGCCGCGAGGAAGGCGAGCGCGGCCGGGGACGGCGCGCGGCCGCGGACCGTGGCGGCGTACACCGCGCGGGCGGGGGCGTCCTCGTCGAGCACCCGCAGCAGGGCGACGTCCGGCCGCACCGACGCGGCGGCCAGGGCGGGGACGAGGGCGACGCCCAGACCGGCGGCGACGTAGCCCTGCTTGGCGGTCCACTCAGCGACGACGTGCGCGACGCGGGGCCGGAAGCCCTGGCGGGACGCCGTGTCCAGCAGCGTGCCCCCGGGGCGGGCACTGCCGGATATCCAGTCGGCGTCGGCCAGTTCCCCGAGCCGGACCGGGCCGTCGCGGCCGGCCAGCGGGTGCCCGGCGGCGACGGCGACGTACAGCGACTCGTCGAGGAGGTGGTGCAGTTCGTACGCCTCCAGCGGCGCGCGGCCCGTCGTGGAGACCACCGCCAGGTCCAGCCGGCCCGCGTCCAGCAGGCCGAGGAGCGCGGGCGTGAGCCCCTCCTCGCGGGAGACCCGCACGCGGGGGTGGCGGGCCCGGAACGCGGCGAGGGCGTGCGGCACCAGAGCCGCGTCGGCCGTGGCGAACGCCCCGAACCGCAGCCGCCCGTCCGCCGCCTCGCGCAGCGCCGCCAGTTCCCGCCCCGCCCCGTGCAGCGCCTCGGTGACCGCCTCCGCGTGCGGTACGAGGATCCGCCCGGCCTCGGTCGGCCGCACCCCGCGCGGCAGCCGGTCGAACAGCGGCCCGCCGCCGAGCGCCGCCTCCAGCGAGGAGATCTGCCGCGAGACCGCCGACTGGGTCCAGCCCAGCGTCCGTGCCGCGAGCGTGAACGAGCCGTGCCGGGCGACCTCGAGGAAGACGCGCAGCCAGACGGTCGAGACGTCCGGAACGCCGTCCGGGGCATGCGAGTTCGGCATGGCGGCCATGCTGGACATTCGCTTGTCGCATCACACGGGCCCGCCTAGCGTCGACGCCATGGAGAAGCAGTCGAAAGGCGGGGCGCCGTGAAGGTCACCCTGGACAGCCCCGCGTCCGCGCCCCAGCCCCTGAGCCCCTACTACTCCCAGGTCGCCCGCATCGAACAGGCCGACGGCAGCGCCCTGTTGTTCGTCTCCGGGCAGATCGCCGACGGCGCCGGCCTCGCCGAGCAGAGCCGGGGCGTGTTCGAGACGCTCGGCGCGCTGCTGGCGGCGCACGGAGCGACCCTGGCGGACGTCGTCAACATCCGCACCTACCTCACGGACATCGGCGGACTGGAGGAATACGGCGCCGTACGCCGGCGGTTCCTCACCGGCACGCCCCCGACGAGCATGACCTTCGAGGTCCCGCGCCTGTTCCGACCGGAGGCGCTGATCGAGGTGGAAATCGTGGCGGCGGTCCCGGCGAGCAGGTGATACTGCCGCCCATGAAGGCAGCGAACCTGGGCGTCCTGTTCCTCATCGAGCTCGGCGCTCTCGCCGCCGTCGGCTACTGGGGCTTCACCCGCGACGTGGCGGCGCCCCTGGCGTGGCTGCTGGGCCTGGGCGCCCCGGCCCTGCTCATCGTGGTGTGGGGGAGGTTCGGTTCGCGCAAGGCGCCGCAGGCGACGCACGGCGCGGTCCGCGTCGGCTTCGAACTGCTCTGGTTCGGCGCCGGGGTGGCCGCGCTGCTCGCCGCCGGGGCCGCAGCCTGGGCGATCGCCTTCGCCCTGGTCTGCGCGGTCAGCAAGACGCTGGCCGTGATCTGGCGTCAGTAGCACGAGCGTTGCCGGAGTTCAGGTCTCGCCCAGCAGCGCCAGGAAGTCCCGGAACGCGCCCGGCATGTCCACCGACTCCGGGTCCAGGAGCCACTGGTACTGCAGGCCGTCCATCACCGCGACCAGCAGCGGCGCGGTGCGTTCCGGGGTGAGGCCGTTCGGGAGGCGCTCGCCGTACTCGGCGCGCAGGACGGCGGCCATGCTCTCGCGCACCCTGCGGTACCGCTCGGTGAAGTACTCGCGCGCCGGATGCCCCTCCGTCACGCTCTCGCCGAGCAGCGCCGAGAAGGTCTGGATGATGCCGGGCCGCATCACGTTGTACTCCACCAGCGCGGCCAGCAGATCGACCCGCCACCGGGTGTCCGGCAGCGCGTCCCACCGGTCCCGCTCCTTCAGGACCGCGACCAGCAGCGCGTCCTTGGTCGGGAAGTAGTGCAGCAGACCCTGCTGGGTGAGCCCGACGCGCTCGGCGACCGCGGCCAGGCTCGCGCCCCGGTAGCCGCGCTCGGCGATCACTTCCAGCGCCGCCCGCACGATCTCGGTGCGCCGCTCCTCGCTCCTGACCCTGGCGTTCATGGGGTCACGGTATGTCATCCCTCCACCCTGAAAATAACGGCAGGATGACGAAACCTACCGCCCTACAGGGAGCCGATGCACGATTGGGGGCACTGCACGGACTTCGACGAGGAGGCACCGCGATGGCGGGAACCCCAGGAACCCCTCCGGCCGACGAGCCCAGCGAGGCCAGCGAGGCCAGCGAGGCCAGCGAGGCCAGCGAGCCCCGCAAGGCTCGCGAGGCCCGCAAGGCTCGCAAGGCCCGCAAGGCCCGCAAGGCTCGCGAGGCTCGCGAGGTCGACGAGGCCCGCGAGGCGGTCGTCGAGGCGGCCCTCGGCAGGCTGGACCTGGACGCGAAGGCCCGGCTGCTGTCCGGCCAGGACATGTGGTCCCTGCCCGCCCTGCCGGAGATCGGCCTGAGGTCCCTGGTCATGTCCGACGGCCCGATCGGCGTCCGCGGCGTGCGCTGGACCGCCGACGACCCCTCCGTCGCCCTGCCCTCCCCGACCGCCCTCGCCGCCACCTGGGACCCGGGGCTCGCCCGCCGCGCGGGCGTCCTGCTCGCCCAGGAGGCCCGCCGCAAGGGCGTCCACGTGCTGCTCGCCCCCACCGTCAACCTGCACCGCTCCCCGCTCGGCGGCCGCCACTTCGAGGCCTACAGCGAGGACCCGTACCTCACCGGCCTGATCGGCGCGGGCTATGTGGCCGGCGTCCAGTCGGGCGGCGTCGGCACCACCGTCAAGCACTACGTCGCCAACGACGCCGAGACCGACCGCTTCACGGTGAACAACCTGGTGAGCGAACGCGCCCTGCGCGAGCTGTACCTGGCCCCCTTCGAGATCATCGTCGAGAACGCCCGCCCCTGGGGCATCATGACCGCCTACAACACGGTCAACGGCACCACGATGACCGAGCACCACCACCTGGTGAACGAGGTCCTGCGCGGCGAATGGGGCTTCGACGGCTACAACGTCTCCGACTGGACGGCCGCCCGCTCCACCAAGGACGCCATCGAAGGCGGCCTCGACGTCGCCATGCCCGGCCCGCGGACCGTCTACGGCGCACCGCTCGCCCAGGCCGTGCGCGGCGGCGACGTCGAGGAGTCCGCGGTCGACGACGCCGTCCGCAACGTGCTGCGGCTGGCCGCCCGCGTCGGCGCCCTGGAGGGCGTCGCACCCGCGGTGACCGAACTGCCGGAGACCGTCGACGGCGGCGCGCTGGCCCGCGAGATCGCCCGCCGCTCCTTCGTCCTGGTCCGCAACGAACGCGGCACCCTGCCCCTGAAGCCGGGCACCGTGGCGCTGATCGGCGCCGCCGCCCGCGAAGCCCGCGTCCTCGGCGGCGGCTCCGCCACCGTCTTCCCGCCCCGGATCGTCTCGCCCCTCGACGGCCTCACCGCCGCCCTCCCCGACGGCGCCGTCGGCTACGCGGTGGGCGCCGACCCCGACACCGAACTCGCCGTCGCCGACCAGGGGTTCGAGCTGCGCGCGGTGTGCCGGGACGCGGACGGCAACGTCGTCGGCACCGGCTCGGCCCCGAGCGGCCTGATCCAGTGGATGGGTTCGGACCTCCCCGACGGCGTCACCCACGACAACCTGCACACCGTGGAGCTGACCGGCACCTTCACCCCCCGCGGCACCGGCACGCACACCTTCGGCGTCAAGGGCGTGGGCGCCTTCCGGCTGACCGTCGACGGCACGACGTACTACGACGACGTCCAGCGCCCCGCCGACGACGACGGCCCCTTCGAGGCGCTCCTCCGCGCCCCCGTGCCCCGCGCCGAGGCCGAACTCACCGCCGGCGAGACGGTCGAGGTCTCCCTCACCCACGTCGTCGCCCATCCCGAGAACGCCCCCATGAAGGTCGTCGGCTTCACCCTCGCCCACCGGGAGCCGCAGCGTGACCCCGACGAACTGATCGCCGAGGCGGTCGAGGCGGCCCGCCGCGCCGACACGGCCGTCGTCGTGGTCGCCACCACCGACCGCGTCGAGTCGGAGGGCTTCGACCGCAAGGACCTGGTCCTGCCCGGCCGCCAGGACGACCTCGTCCGCGCGGTGGCCGCCGCCAACCCCGACACCGTCGTGGTCGTCAACTCCGGCTCCCCGGTGGAGATGCCGTGGCGCGAGGAGGTCGCCGCGGTGCTGCTGACCTGGTTCCCCGGCCAGGAGGGCGGCGCTGCCCTGGCGGACGTGCTCACCGGCGCCCACGAGCCGGGCGGCCGGCTGCCCACCACCTGGGGCTCCCTGGCCGACGCCCCGGTCACCCAGGTGACCCCCGCCGACGGCGAACTGCACTACTCCGAGGGCGTCTTCATCGGCTACCGGGCCTGGGAGAAGGCCGGCCGCACCCCGTCGTACCCCTTCGGCCACGGCCTCGGCTACACCGACTGGGCGTACGAGTCCGTCGACGTGGACGGGACGGCGGACGGTACGACGGCCACGGTCCGCGTCCGCAACACCGGCGAGCGCCCCGGCCGCGAGGTCGTGCAGGTCTACCTGGCCCCGGTCGAGCCCGACGCCGGCCGGCCCGCGCGCCGGCTGGCCGGGTTCGCGGACGTCACGGCCGCTCCCGGCGAGACGGCCGAGGCGGTCGTCACGCTCCCGCGCCGCGCCTTCGAGGTCTGGGACGAGGAGACCGGGGCCTGGACAATTGTGAAGGGTTCGTACGAGATCCAGGTCGGACGCTCGATAGCGGACCGCAGGATCACGGCGACGATTAACGTCTGATCCGGGACAAGTCTCCCCACCAGCAGCCCCGGCCCGGGACCTGACCCCCGGGCCGGGGCTCGTACCGTCCCGGCCCCCCCTCCGCGGGCCACGCGTCAGCGCACCCCGAACCCGTACACCGTCTCGGAACGGAACACCTCGCCGGGCCGCAGCACCGTCGTCGGGAAGTCCGGGCGGTTGGGGGAGTCCGGGAAGTGCTGGGTCTCCAGCGCGACGCCCGCGCCGGGGGAGAAGGGCTCACCCAGGTGGTCCGCGGTGTACACCTGGAGGCCGGGCTCGGTGGTGGCGACGGTCAGCACCCGCCCGGACACCGGGTCGTACAGCTCGGCGACCTCCCGGGCGGCCCCGGTCACCCCGCCGTCCAGCACGAAGTTGTGGTCGTAGCCGGAGCCGACCTCACGCGCCCGCCGGAAGTCGAAGCGGGTGCCGGCCACCTCGCGCGGCGGCCCGGCGGGGATCAGGTGTACGTCGACGGGCGTGAACCGGGAGGCGGCGACCCGCAGTTCGTGACCGCCCGCGTGCCCCGAGCCGCCGAGGTCGAAGTAGCTGTGGTTCGTCAGGTTCACCACGGTCGGCGCGTCCGTCACCGCCTCGTAGGCGATCCGCAGGGCGCCGGACGCGTCCAGCGTGTACGTCGCGGACACCTCCAGCCGGCCCGGGAAGCCCTCCTCGCCGTCCGCGCTGACCCGGCTCAGCCGCACCCCGTGCTCCACCGGCACGACGTCCCACACACGCTTGTCGAAGCCGCGCTCGCCACCGTGCAGGGAGTCGGGCGGGGGGTTGAGCGCGAGCGTGTACGTCACCCCGTCCAGCGGGAAACGGCCGCCGGCTATCCGGTTGGCGTACCGCCCGATCAGAGCGCCGAGGTACGGCTCCGGGTGCGCGAGGTAGCCGTCCAGGCCGGCGAACCCCAGCACCACGTTCCCGGCGTGCCCGTCCCGGTCCGGGACCTCCACCGACTGCACGATCCCGCCGTACGACAGCACCCGCACCCGTACGCCCGACCGCTCCAGGGTCCAGCGGTGCACCGGCGTGCCGTCGGGAAGTGTGCCGAAGTGTTCGTTCATGAGCGAATCCTAGGCGGGCCGGCGCGGTGCGCCGCGGCCGGGCGGCGCCCTGAAGGGGCGCGGGGAACCGCGCGACCAGCCACGACGGCGCCGCAGTCGGCGCACAGGCGCGACGCGGCACATCCGGCTGAGCGCTCAGCGCCGGGCACCGGTCACCGCTTCTTCGGTCACCGCTGCTTCGCCGTGACCGTCCGGTAGGCGATCTCCGCCAGCCGGGCCTGGCCGTCCACGCTCGGGTGGAACCAGTCCCAGTGACTCAGCTGGCCGGTGCCGAACCGGTACGCGTACACCGCGCCCCCGTCGAAGCGGCAGCGGCGGTCCTTCGCGCACACCTCGCCCAGCACCGCGTTGTAGGCCTCCACCCGCTTCTGCACCGTGTCCCGGCGCAGCGTCGCCGCCGAGTCCAGCGCGTCCGCGTCGCCCAGCATCGACGGGCACAGGCCCAGCTTCCAGATCTGCTTGCCCAGCGCGTTGGTGCGCCCCTCGGACCACAGCCGCTTCAGGTCCGGCACGCTCGACACGTACACCTGTGCCTTCGGCAGGGCCTTGCGCAGCGTGGCCATCGCCTCCTCGAAGTCGGCGCGGAAGTCGGCCACCGGCGTCATCGCCGCGGTGGAGGTTCGGCAGGCGTCGTTGGCGCCCGCCATCACCGTCACCAGCTGCGGCCTGCGCGTCACCGCCCGCGCCAGCTGCCCGGGCAGGTCCGCCATCCGCGCCCCGGTCACCGCGTAGTTCCAGCTCCGCTCGGCCGCCTTCGCCTTTCCCAGCAGCCGCACGGCCAGACTGTCCACCTGCGGACTGGTCCCGGTCGCCCACGAGACCTCCGGGCAGTCCGTCAGCACCGCGCAGGCGTCGAAACCGCGGGTGATGGAGTCGCCGACGGCCGCGATCGAGGCGGGGCTGACGTCCCACACCGGCGCGGGCCGCGCGGACGGCTTCGCGGCCCGCGCCTTCGTCCCGTCCTGCCCGGCGGAGCCGCCACCGACGGCGTCGCACCCGGTGACGCCGAGGACGGCCGCCGTCACGGCGGCGAGCACGGTCCGTGACCGGCGGCTGGGCTTGCGCATCCGCTGCTGCTCCCCTCGGTCGACGTCAGAGATGTCCCCCTCCATGACAACGCGCGCGGGTTCCCGGCCTCCACCCGGGGCGGCCACCGGCACCCGTACAGGCGTCCTGCCGGGTGAATGGCGGACGTTTCCCGGCACCGGCTCCGACGGTACGTCACACTCCTCGCGCCGTCGCACGGTAGCCTCGCCATCAACGTGGTCCGTCCGGCCACGTGTCCGCCAGTTCGCAAGATGTCCCGCTCTGCCCGGAGGTCCCGGTGACGACACGTGGAGTCCTGTACGTGCACTCCGCGCCGCGCGCGATGTGCCCGCACGTCGAGTGGGCCGTCGCCGGGGTGCTCGGCACGCGCGTCAGCCTCGACTGGATCCGGCAGCCCGCCGCGCCGGGCACCTGGCGTTCGGAGTTCTCCTGGCAGGGCCAGCCGGGCACCGCGTCCAAGCTGGCCTCCGCGCTGCGCGGCTGGCAGATGCTCCGCTTCGAGGTGACCGCCGAGCCCTGCCCGACCGCCGAGGGCGAGCGCTACAGCTGCACCCCCGACCTGGGCATCTTCCACGCCGTCACCGGCATCCACGGCGACATCCTGATCCCCGAGGACCGTCTGCGCGCGGCCCTGACCCGCTCCCGGGACGGCGAGACGGACCTGGAGGCGGAGATCGCCAGGCTCCTGGGCAAGCCCTGGGACGACGAACTCGAGCCCTTCCGGTACGCGGGCGAGGGCGCACCGGTGCGCTGGCTGCACCAGGTCGTCTGACACACCCCCAGCGCCAGGCTCCGGACCCCCTGCCAGGCTCCCACGCCAACCCCCGCCACTTCCCGCGCCACCCCCTGCCAGGCTCCCGCGTCGTCTCCGGCGCGGCCTCCCGATCGCACGCGAAGGGCCCCCACCGACCCTCAGGTTCTAGTGGTCGTTGCAACACCCCAGCTCAGGGGTGGCAATGGACTTCAGGATCCGGGAGGACCGGAGGCCGCAGGGACCCGGGAAGCTGGTCCAGGAGCGGGAGGCATACTTCCGGCTTGTGGATCAAGGAATGGGCTATTCCGAGGCTGCCGCAGTC
>NZ_JAYMHD010000084.1:0-24794 GCF_035656535.1 Streptomyces sp. H51 | reverse complement strand
TCACCGTCTTCACCATGGGGCTGATGTTCCCCTTCGCGGTGGCCGCGCTGCCGCTGTTCCTGCTGCTGCGCCTCCGCCCGTGCAGGGGCGGAGGCCACCGGCAGGCCAGGTGCTCAGCGGTTGGTCCACAGGTTCCACACCCACGGCCACATGGAGCCCTCGGCGCACTGGTAGCGGTCCCAGTGCCCACGCTCGATGCCCTGCTGACCGGCCGTCTGGCAGCCGCCCAGGGTCATGAACTTGCCGCGGTGGATGTCGAGGCCGTCGGCCGCCCGGACGGCTGCCACCTGGTGGGACGCCGCGCTCGGGGCCGCGAGGGCGGGCCCGGCCGAGACCAGGCCGAGCCCGACGACGGTCATCGCCGCGAAGGCGGACAGTGCGGTGCGTGCACGCATGATGGAGATCCTTTCGGTAGGGGTTCGAGGTCGGCCCGTGCGGCATCCGCCGGCACTGCCACGACCACCGGCACGCTCACCCTCGGGGGTGATCTGCTCGGCCGGTATGCCGAGTTTGCACAGGAAGACGCCCCTTGGAAACCAGATCCCGCTTGCTTCACCGATGTCGGGATAAATACAGTCCTGACCTGCCGGGACGCGTCCGTCCCGGGACACGGGACAACCGCGGGACGCGGTCTCTCCCCCGCACGAAAGGCCCTTCGCGATGACCGGCCGACGACCGGACCATGGTGCGGCAGCACGGAAGCTGGGGGACGCGCTGCGGAGCCTCCAGCAGCAGTCGGGGCGCACACTGCGCAGTCTGGAGACCCAGGTCCGTATCAGCGACTCGTCGCTCTCCCGCTACTTCCGCGGGGAAACGGTGCCGGCCTGGACGGTGGTGAGTGACCTTTGCCGGGCCTTGGGTGCGGACCCTGCCGAGTACCGTGCCCTGTGGGAAGCGGCCGACCGCACCCGCCCCGACGAGCCGGCCGACGCCGACGCCGGCACGAGCACGAGTCTTGGCACCGGCACTGGCGCCTCGGATGCTGCCGGTCCGTCAGGCCTTCCCGGCCTCGCCGGGTGGCCCCGGCTGCGCGGGGCCGTGTCCGGTCGCTGGGTCACCGCGGCGGCCGCGGCCGCCGCGGGCGGACTCGCGACGGCGCTGCTGCTTCTCCTGCTTCCCTCGCACGAGGCGCCCGGTGCCGCGCCCGCGCAGGGCGGCACGGGCAGCGCGAGCAGAAGCAGCGACGCCGGTGTCCTCGTCCACAACGTCGAGAAGGCATGCCAGAAACCTCGCACGAACGAATGCGCCCTGTCCCTGGCCTACAGCCCCTACCGCCCCTACGTGACGTCCAACTCGGCCGGCCGTGTCTGGCACCACGACCTGCTCCGCGCCCGGTGCACCATCGCCGACGGCGTCACCGTCACCGACGAGAACCACAAGCACACCAGCATCTGGATCCAGGTCACACGCGGCGGAGAACACCTCTGGCTCCCCGGCATCCGTGTCCGCCCCGACCAGTTGAATCAGCTCACCACCGTGCTGCCCACCTGCCCCTCCTAGGAACCGGTTCCGACCGGACCGCTCTTCCCGGTGCGGTCGGCGGACAGGATTTCGACGTAGCCGTCGGTTCCGTGGACGCGGATCCGCTGCCCGTCCCGGATCAGCCGGGTGGCCCGCTCCACGCCCACGACGGCCGGCAGGCCGTACTCCCGCGCGATGACCGCGCCATGGGTCATCAGGCCGCCCACCTCCGTCACCAGGCCGGTGATTCCGACGAACAGGGGAGACCAACTGGGGTCGGTACAGGCCGTGACCAGGATGTCGCCCGCCTCGAGATCGGCCTGCGCCATGTCATGGACGACGCGGGCCCTGCCCTCGACGGTCCCGGCGGAGACCGGCAGACCGGGCAGGGCACCGGCCGGCACGTCCTGGCGGCGGTACGCACCGGCGACGGCCTCGCCGTCCGAGGTGAGCACCCGGGGCGGTGTGAGCGCGTGGTACGACCGGAAGGCGTCCTTGCGCTGCCGGACGAGCCGCTCGTCCAACCGGTGCGAGCGCACGACGTCGTGAAACTCCTGGAACGTGAGGTAGTAGACGTCCTCCCGTTCGGCAAGCACGCCCTCCCGCACGAGACGCTCGGCCTCCTCCAGGAGGGCCTGCCTGTAGACGGAGTAGCGGCTGACGATGTCGTACTTCGGGTACTCCCGGTATCCGATGAAGGTCCGGACCCGGTCGATCATCCGTTCGGCCTCGTCGGCCTTCCGTCCGCCGTCCGGCAGGTTCCGCAGGCGTGACAGCACGTCCTGCTCCTTCTTGCGCGCCTCCTGCCGTCCCTGCTCGAAGCGCCGCCCGGCGGCGCCCGGTTCGAAGTTCCTGACGTTGCCGAGGATCGCGGGCACGAGAGTGGCGGGCCGCTCGCGCCAACGCGGTCTGGTGATGTCGATCTCGCCGGCGCAGCGCATGCCGTACCGGTCCAGGTACGCCTCGAACGCGGCGCGCGCCTCGGTGCCGCCCGGGAGCTTCGCCAGTTCCTCCAGGAAGTCCTCGTCCCCGACTCCCTGGAGAAAGGCCACCACCTCCGGATGCGGGCGGATCGCATCCGCGACGTCGAGCAGGGCCAGGCCCATCTCCGAGGTGATGTTGCCGGGGGCGGACAGCGTGAGCGTGTCCGCCGCGTTCTTCTCCCCCAGCCATGCCCGCAGCCTGTCGTTGAGCCACCACGTGGCCTCCGTCCCGGCCCTGATCGCCTGGATGCTCAGGGGATCGCCGAGGACGCGTCTGTGCTCCTCGAAGGCCTCCAGCAGGAAGTCGAACAGCGCCGGTCCGGTCTTCGTCCGAATGTCACGCCTCAGGGCGGCGACGGACGCCTGGCTGCGCCCGACCAGCTCCGTGACGACGGCCGGATCGGTCTCGACCGGATCGGGCGGGTCGCCGGCCGGCGGCCCGCCGGGACCGTCGTCCGGGAGCGACGGGACGAAGCCGTCGCCGCGGTCGAGGACGGTCTCCAGCGCGTCCCTGGTCAGCGGATCGGATCTGCCCACGACATCCAGGAGGCCGACGCGGCCCGCGGGCGAAGCCAGCCGCCGGGTGACGTCGACGAACAGTCTCCCGCCGGCCTCGTGCATCGGCACCATGGCCGTCAGCTTCCACATGGAGAGCCCCAAGGGCCTCATGGGGTCGGTCATCATCTGCTGATGACCGACGGAGACGTAGACGTGGTTCTCCCGGTCACCGGTCTCGGGGACGGGGAACAGAGTCGTGATCGGCCGGCTCTGGACGATCTGGAAGCCGTCGTCGTCCAGGCACCATTCGATGTCCTGCGGGCAGCCGAAGTGTGCTTCGATCCGCCGCCCTATCCGCACCAGTTGCAGCACCTGCGCGTCCGTCAGCGCCGGCTGCCGCTGCCGCCGCGGATCGATCACCGATTCCTCGACGCCGCCGGCCGGCAGGGCGTGCACGGCACGCCGCTTGGCGGCGATCGTCCTGGCGACGACTTCGCCTCCTCGCACCTTGAAGACGTCCGGGTCGACCAGACCGGAGACCAGCGCCTCGCCGAGGCCGAAGCCGGCGTCGACGGCGGCGACCTTCCGGTTGCCCGTGACGGGATCGGCCGTGAAGAGGATGCCGGCCGCGTCCGGAAGCACCATCCGCTGCACGACCACGGCCATGTGAACCGTACGGTGGTCGATGTCGTTGCGCCGACGGTAGATCACGGCCCGCTCGGTGAACAGCGAAGCCCAGCACCGGCTGACGTTCCGGAGGACCGCCGCCGGCCCCACGACGTTCAGGTACGTGTCCTGCTGGCCCGCGAAGGAGGCGGTGGGCAGGTCCTCGGCCGTCGCGCTGGAGCGGACGGCGTAGGCGGCCTGCGCGCCGGACCTGGCGAGCGCGCCGGTGATCTCCGCGGCGAGTTCACCCGGAACGGCGACGCCTTCGACGGTCCGGCGGAGCTGCGCGCTCAGCGTGCGGATCGTCTCCCGGTCGTCCGGGTCCGCGCGCGACAGTCGCTCGAGCCGGTCCTCGACCGACGGCGCCTGCGCCATGATCAGCCGGAAGGCTTCCGTCGTCACGCAGAAGCCACCCGGCACGCGGACGCCTTCGACCCGCGACAGCCCGCCCAGGAGGGCACCCTTGCCGCCGACGACCGCGACCTGCGTCTCGTCCGCCTCTTGAAGATCCCACACGTACTGTCCGGTCATCGCGATGCCTCCGCGCCGGCCGTGCTCCGTCGTCGACGACGATTCAGGCACCTCGTGCCCCCAGATCCGCAGGTTGTGGCCATGGCCGACGATTCTGCGCCGTGCCCCGGGTCTTGCCGCAAGCCCCCCGGAGCGCTGTACGTTGAGAGTGGCGAGGAGAGTGCTCTCCTCGCCTTCGTGCTGTTGTCGCCCGCTGGAGCCGATCCGCCCGGCGGCCGGCTGCCGAGAACGCCACCGCGTGGTAGGGGCCCTCATACCCCCGCCGTCCGCGGCCGGTGTGCCGGTTCCCGCAGCGCGCGGCCGGGCACGGCCCGACGACTGGCGCGTCCGCCCCCGGACGCGCCGCGGCCCCGACCGGGTGGTCGGCGGCCGGCTGTCCGAAACGGATCACGGTGTCCCCGCGATGTACGTAGGCTCTGCACGCGCGTGGTCGACGTGGTCGGCCAGGGACGCGCCGGGCCCGTGCCCGCAGGGCTGGACAGAAGGAGCGTTCCGCTGTGACGCGTGCTCACGAGGAAGAAGTCCTGTCCCGGATCGCCGAGGGGCTTGTCTACACCGAGTCGGAAGCGGCCTTCCAGGCCCCTCGGCGCCGTACCGAGCAGATCTTCGAGTACAACCACACACCACCGGGCGAAACGGAGAAGCGCCGGTCGCTGCTCGTCGCGATCTTCGGCTCGGTCGGTGAACGCACGGCCCTGCTACCGCCGTTCCACGCCGCCTTCGGCAGCAACGTACACATCGGTGACGACTTCTTCGGAAACGTGAACCTCACCTTCGTCGACGACGTGGACATCCGGATCGGCGACGGCGTCATGATCGCGCCCAGCGTCACCCTGACCACGACGGGACACCCGGTGCATCCCTCGCGACGCGCTGACTTCGGACGTTTCTCGGAGCCGATCGTGATCGAGGACAAGGTGTGGATCGGCAGCAACGCGGTGGTGCTGCCCGGTGTTCGTATCGGATACGGGTCGGTCATCGGCGCCGGCAGCGTCGTCAGCCGCAGCGTTCCCCCGATGGCCGTGGCGGTCGGAACCCCTTGCCGGGTGGTCCGCCCCATCACGGAGGAGGACCTCACCACCCGCACCGCGGGTGACTGACCGCCGAGGCGACCGCTCTGGTGGCCCGGTCCTGGCACACACCGGAGGATCCGGCCCCGGTGGTCCTTACCGGGCCGGCCGTTCTCACCGCGCCACTCGCCAGGAGTCGCTCGCCAGGAGTGGCGCGGTGCCGGGAACGGTGCGCCGGTCCCCTACGGACCGTCAGTAGCGGCGGTCCGTGCGGCGGTCACCGCCGTCACGCCGCTGGTCACCGTCCCAGCGGTGACCGCCGTCCCAGCGGTGGCCTCCGTCCCAGCGGTGGCCGCCGTCGCGGTGGTGCCGGTGGCGGTCGTCGCCGTCACGGTGGTCACCGTCGCGGCGGTCTCGGCGGTCGCCGCCCCAGGAGAACTCGTCGACGAACCGGCCCCGGTCGTTGCGCAGGGTCGCGGTGTCGTAGTCGTTGTCCCACACGTAGTCGCGGCGGTCCTGGTACAGGTCCTCGGAGGTGTCCCGGCCGATGCCGGTGTGCACGCGGACGGTCGAGCCGCCCTCCAGCCGGACGCGGCGGAAGGTGTAGGTGTAACCGTCCTCGTCGGAGAGGGTCCAGCCGTCCAGGTCGACGGCCCGGCGGGAATCGTTGGTGATGTCCACCCACTCCCTGTTCAGCGAACGGTTGGAACGGTCCTCCCAGCCCGGGGAGTCGTACTGCACACCGCTGATGACCACCCGCTCACGGTACGGGCGGCCATGGCCGTGGTCGGCGGCCGCGGCCGGCAGCGTTACCGCGCCCACGACAGCGGCGGCCACGCCGCACGCGGCGGCCAGACGGCGAGCGGAAGAAGAAACGGACACGAAGTCCCCCTTCACGGGTGCGCACACCCCACGGCGCCGCCAACGGCGCGGGCCGGCAGGGTGTGTGGTGCTGGTGTGCGACCGGTCGGCCGCACACGCACACCCTGCGGCCCTCGTCCCGTCGGACGCGGCACCCGCGGACCGCGGTTACCGATCGCGCACATTCCTGTGACTCTCGGGTGCAAGGCACACGAATGTTCCGCGTATGCCGCATTGACGTCGTATAGGGGGTTTTAAGCGTGGAAGTACGGGCTTGCGGCCATGCGCGGCCGGCTCTCGCCACCCCACCGGCACCACCGCGGTCACCCGAAAGTGCGTAACAACGATCCGTGCGGCGATGCCTGCTGTCAGGTGACGTCGGCCCACAGGTCGGTGCTGTGGGCCCCGATGAGAGCGCCGATGCGGGTGAGTGCCTCGGTGACCGGCTGCGGGTCGAGCCGGCGCCCGTCCCGCAGGCGCAGTGCGACGTGATCGTCAGCGGCCTCCCTGGCACCGATGACGGCCTGGTACGGAACCAGCCGGGCCTCTCGGACACGGGCGCCCAGGCTGCCGCGTTCCGGTCCCGCGATCTCGGCTCGCAGTCCGAGGCGGGCGCAGCGTCGGGCGAGGGCCGCGGCGTTCGGCAGTTCGTTGTCGGAGATCGGGAGAACGACCAGCTGAGTGGGGGCGAGCCAGGCGGGGAAGGCGCCGCCGTGCTGTTCGACGAGGTGGGCGACGGCTCGTTCCACACTGCCGATGATGCTGCGGTGGACCATGACCGGGCGGTGCCTCGCGCCGTCCGCGCCGATGTAGTGCAGGTCGAACCGCTCGGGCTGGTGGAAGTCGACCTGGACGGTGGACAGGGTGAACTCCCGGCCCGCGCTGTCGGTGACCTGGACGTCGATCTTCGGGCCGTAGAACGCGGCCTCCCCCTCGGCCGCCTCGTAGGGCAGGCCGGAGTGGTGGAGGACGTGGATCAGCAGGGCGGTGGACCGCTGCCACTTCTCGGGAGCGTCGACGTACTTCCCGCCGGGGCCCTGGAGCGAGAGCCGGTAGCGGGTCGGGGTGATGCCGAGCGCCGCGTAGGCCCGGCGGATCATCTCCAGCGCCGCCCGCGCCTCCTCGGCGACCTGGTCCAGGGTGCAGAAGATGTGCGCGTCGTTGAGCTGGATGGCCCGCACCCGGGTCAGTCCGCCGAGCACGCCGGAGAGTTCGGAGCGGTACATGCCGCCGAGTTCGGCCATGCGCAGGGGCAGTTCGCGGTAGCTGCGGGAGCGGGAGCGGTAGATCACCGCGTGATGGGGGCACAGGCTGGGCCGCAGGACGACCTGCTCCCCGCCGAGTTGCATCGGGGGGAACATGTCGCCGCTGTAGTGCGCCCAGTGCCCCGAGATCTCGTACAGCTCCCGCTTGCCGAGCACCGGTGAGTACACGTGGCGGTACCCCGCTCGCCGCTCGGCGGCGCGGATGTACTCCTCCAGGGTGTGCCGTACGGTCGCGCCGTCGGGCAGCCAGTACGGCAGCCCGGCGCCGATCAGCGGGTCGGTGTCGAACAGGCCCAGTTCACGGCCGAGTTCGCGGTGGTCGTGCATGGCGGTCTCCTCGCGGACATCGGGCGGGTGACCGCAAGGCGAAGCCCCGGGGCACTCGCCCCGGGGCTTCGGATCAGGACATCTGTCAGCCCGCCGGGACACTCTCCGGCGTCGTCGTCATGGCAGCGCGCTTCATGCGGGAGACGCTAGCAGGGCGCAGCGGTGCCCGCACGGTGATTCCTCGTCACGAGGAACAGAAGGACCGGCGCCGTACCGCCGTACCGAGGCCGGCGGCCGCATCGGGCCAGGACCGGCGAGCGGCGCGGCGGTCAGGATCGGGATCTCGGGGCAGACGGCCCAGTGATCTCCGTGCCGACAACGGGAAGGGGTCTCACCACCGTGACCACACGTACCCGCCGCATACGCCCCGGTGACCGCCGACGGCCCTTCGATCTCCGCGCCACGGCCGTGTTCTTCGCCCTCCTCGCGCTCCTGCTGACCATCACCGGCTTCGCCGTCCGCTCGGCGGCCGGCGCTCTGCGGCACCGCCCGGTGTGGGTCGTGCTCTGCCTCGTCGTGACGGCGACCGTCGTGGCCCTGCACGGGCGCCGGCGCGGATTCTCCGCGAAGCGGACCGCGCACCGGGCCGCCGTGGCCCTGGAGGAGGCGACGCACACCGCCCTCGACGTGCTCGACACGCCGGCGATTCCCGCCCCGGCCGCGCAGGCCGCGGGCAACGCACCGGCGACCGGCTGCGCGGTTGTCCCCGCGCCCCGCCCGGGCGACGACGCGGCGGAGGCGATCACCTTCCAGGGCGACGGGGCGGCCACCGTGCCGGTGGCCGGTGCCGAGGCCCCGAGCGACGCGGCCGGCACCCTCGACGCCTCCGAGACGGTCGCGTACGGGGCCGTACCCGACTACGACGGCTTGGACGCGGACGAGTTCGAGCAGGCGATCGCGGGGCTGTGCGAACGGGACGGATGCTCCGAGGTCGATGTCGTCGGGGGCGCGGGAGACCTCGGCGCCGACGTCCTGGCCGTCGCGCCGGACGGGCGCCGCGTCGTCGTCCAGTGCAAGCGCTACGGCGCCGGAAACCGCGTCGGCTCCCAGGATCTGCAGCGCTTCGGCGGCACCTGCTACACCGTTCACGAGGCCGACGTCGCCGTCGTCGTCACCACGAGCGACTTCACCGCGCCGGCCGCCGAGTACGCCGAGCGGTGCGGCATCGTCTGCGTGGACGGGGAGGCCCTGCGGGCCTGGAGCGACGGCACGGGGCCGGCGCCCTGGAGCGCACCGGCCCCCGAACAGCCCCGGCACCGAGGCGGGAGACACAGACGTGCCCTTGTGCCCCGGCGGGCCGGTGTCCGTCGTAGCCTGCGGCCATGACCGAGACGACTCCTTCCACCCCGGGTGAGGCCTTCGACCTGCTCATGGCGGGCAATCACCGCTTCGCCGCCGGCACACCCCGGCACCCCAACCAGGACGCCGCCCACCGCGCCGGCCTGGCCTCGGCCCAGCGCCCCTTCGCCGTACTGTTCGGATGCTCCGACTCCCGGCTGGCCGCCGAGATCATCTTCGACCAGGGGCTCGGAGACCTGTTCGTCGTCCGCACCGCCGGGCATGTGGCGGGACCGGAAGTCCTGGGCAGCATCGAGTACGGGGTGAGCGTGCTGGAGTGCCCGCTGGTCGTGGTCCTCGGCCACGACCGCTGCGGGGCCGTGGCGGCGACCCGGGAGGTCGTGGCGGACGGTACGACCGCCCGCGGGTACCTGCGGGAGGTGACGGCGCGGGTGACACCCAGCGTGCTGGCCGCGCACGCCGCCGGCGCGAGCGACGACGACGAGTTCATCGACACGCACGTACGGCACACCGTCGACTTCCTCGTGGAGCGCTCCCGGGAACTGGCCGACCAGGTCGCCTCCGGACGCACCGCTGTCGTGGGCCTGTCCTACCGCCTGGCCGAGGGCAACGCCCGGCTGGTCACCTCCCGCGGCCTGGATCTGCCCCCGGGCCCGGTCTCCCGTCGCGACGCCGTGCCGAACGCGGAGCGGCCGGTGTGACGGGCGCGGACGAACGGGTGGCGCGGGTTCGCGAGGTACGCCGTCGGCTCGCGCGCGAGGGGCCGCCGCGGACGCGGGACCGTGAGCGGGACTTCGAGACCGTCACGGTGCCCGAACGCCACTGCGATCGACTGCGCGATCTGCTGGTCTCCGAGCGGGCCGGGAAGGTCGTCGAGATCGGTCTCGCGTACGCCGGCTCCGCACTCGCCATCGGCGAGGCCCTGGCGACCGTCGATCCCCCGCTGCCCCGGCACATCGTCATCGACCCGTTCCAGGAGGGCGAGTACGCCGACGCCGGCTGGGATCTGCTGCGCTCCGCGGGGCTGGAGTCGTTCACCACGCTGATGCCCGTTCCGTCGTCGGCCGCGCTCCCGCAGCTCCTCGGCGAGGGCTTCGTCGCCGACGCGGCCTTCGTGGACGGCAGTCACCGGTTTCACGAGGTCTTCGTCGACCTCTACTTCCTGCGGAAGATCGTCCGGCCCGGGGGTCTGATCGTCCTCGACGACGACTGGTGGCCGTCCGTGCGCAAGGCCGCGCGGTACTACGAGCGCAACACCGGGTGGCAGGTGATCCCCGACGCCTTTCCCGGCGACGCGAGCGGCGCCGGACCGCGGGGCGGACCAGAAGCCCGGTGCAAGGCGTATCGACTGCCCGATCCCGCGTTCGAGCCGTCCTTCGAGGAGTTCCGCGCGTTCTGACCGGCAGGCGAGGGTCACCTGCCGGACGGGAGCGGCACCGCGGATCCGATCGACCGCGGCGTGCGCACCGTGGCGCCGGCCGGAGGGGCGCCGCCTGGCGCGCGGGTCAGGTCCGGCCGGCTGCGGCGGTCCGGTCGAGGAACCGCCGCAGGCCGGTCCGTACGCCGTCGGTGGGGACGGTGGCGGCGAAGCACGCCGCCTCCACCGCCAGTCCCTCGTCGATCGGCAGGTTGACGCCGCGGGTGACCGCGCGCAGGCAGGCCGCCACGGCCGTCGGCGCGTGCCGGATGATCCGTCCGGCCAGATCCCGTGCGGCGTCGAGGAGTTCGCCGGCCGGTACGACGGTGTTGACGAGGCCCAGCTCGGCGGCTCGGGCGGCCGGGATCGGGTCACCGGTCAGGATCATCTCCAGGCCCCGCTTGCGGCCGACGTGTCGTGGCAGGCGCTGGGAGCCGCCGAAGGGAGGCGGGAAGCCGAGGGAGATCTCGGGCTTGGCGAAGGTCGCGTGGTCCGCGGCGATCGCGAGCGGTGCGGCCTCGGTGATCTCGCAACCGCCTCCGTAGGCCAGGCCGTTGACCGCGACGATGACCGGCTTGGGGAACTCCTCGATCCGCCGGGTCAGCGCCTGTCCCCGGCGGACGATCTCGCGCACCGCTCGTTCGGGCCCGCCGGCGATGCTGCCCGCCAGGGAGGGGATGTCCGCGCCGGCACTGAACGCCCTGTGCCCCGCGCCGGTCAGGACGACCGCCCGGATGCCGTCGTCGGCGTCGACGAGGTCGAGCCGGGCGAGCAGCGCGTCGATCGTCGGGTAGTCGAGGGCGTTGAGCTTGTGCTCCCGGTCGATGGTGATCACCGCGACCTGGTCGTCCCGCTCGATGCGCACGGTCATGCCGCCACTCCGTTTCGTCTGGGTTCGGACCCGCCGAGGCTACGAGCGGTGGCCCAGGACGATCCACTGATTGTCCTGGATACACTGGCGCCCTTCCACGACCCTCCTCCCCGACGGACGGCAGGTGCCGCATGCGACCGTCCTCCTACCGGGCCGTCGTCGACGAGTTCGCCGGGGCCATCCGCTCCGGCGCGATCCCGGCCGGCGCCCGGCTGCCGACGCATCGCGCCCTCGCGCGCGAGCGGCGGATCGCGCTGGCCACGGCCACCCGCGTCTACGCCGAACTCGCCGCGCTCGGCCTGGTCATGGGAGAACCGGGCCGGGGCACGTTCGTCCGGGTGCGGTCCGGCTACGACGGCCTCGAACCGTCGCGCGCTCTGCCGGTGCCCCGGACGGCGGACCTGTCGTTCAACCAGCCCCTGGCGCCCGGACAGGCCGACCTGCTGCGGCGGGCTCTGCGCACGATGGCGGTGTCGGGAGACGTCGAGGCGCTGCTGCGGCAGCACCCGCCGGGCGGACACCGGCACGACCGGGCGGTCGTGGCGACCTACCTGCTGGGGCGGGGGATCGACACGGTGCCGGACGACGTCCTGCTGACGAGCGGGACCCAGCAGGCGCTCGACGTCGTGCTGCGCGCGCTCACCCGGCCCGGTGACGTCCTCGCCGTCGACGCGCTCAGCTACCCGGGCATCAAGCTCCTCGCCGCGGCGCACGGCCTCGACCTGGCCCCCGTCCCGGTCACGGCCGTGGGACCCGACTTCGACGCGCTCGACGAGCTGTGCCGCGCCCGGCCCGTCCGTGCGGTCTACACGATGCCGACCGTGCACAACCCGCTCGGCTGGGTACTCGACCGGGAACAGCGCGACAGGCTGGCCGCCCTCGCCCGCGCGCACGACTGCCTGATCGTCGAGGACGGCACCTACGCCTTCCTCGAACCCTCCCCGCCGCCACCGCTGCAGGCCCTGGCGCCCGAACGCACCTGCTATGTCGCCGGCCTGTCCAAGAACCTGGCACCCGGCCTGCGCTTCGGCTTCGCCGTACTGCCCGGCCGTCATCTGAAGGCCGCCGTGAGCGCGCTTCGCACCGCGGCCTGGGGGACGCCGGGAGTCGTCACCGCACTCGCCACCGGCTGGATCGCCGACGGGACGGTCACCCGCCTGGAGGAAGACCGCCGCGAGGACGCCGCCGCCCGGCAGGACATCGCCCGTGCCGCGCTCGCCGGCCTGGACATCACGGCACACCCGGTCTCCTACATCGTGTGGGTCGGCCTGGAGCCGCACCAGCGCCCCGATCACGTCGCGGCCGTGCTCGCGGAGGAAGGGATCCTCGTGTCCACCGCGGACGCCTTCGCCACCGGCCCGCACCGCCCCCACGCGCTCCGGCTGGCGCTGGCCACCCCGCCCCGGGACGAACTCGGCGCCGCGCTGCGCTGCTTGAAGGACGCCATCGACGCCATCCCCCCGTGACGCGGCCCCGACGTCGGTACGGCGTGACGGTGAGCCACGGTCGGCGGGCGACGCGCCCCTCGCGCTTCGTACCGTCGCGGATCCGCCCCCTGCCCGGAACCACATGATCCGGTGATCAGGCCTGCCACCGCGGCGTTCCGTGTCAGGATTCGAGCAGGTTCGAAGGGACGGCCGCGCGGCCGGCGGGGGAACGGACACCGGGGAGAGGCATGATCGAGCTGACCGTGGACGCCGCCGGGCTCGCCCGTTCCCGCTTCTCGGTCTCGCCGTTGCACGAGGTCGTCGCGACGCTGCTGCCGTGGGGCCTGCGACCGGGCCCGGACGCCGCTCCGTGGGTCGCCCGTACGCGGCGCGTGCTGCGCCGGGCCAAACTGCCCCTGCTGTCCGAACTGGCGCTGGAGCAGGGCGGATACGTGCCCGACTTCCTCAGCCCGCACCCGTGCGGCCCCTCCCCCACCGTCGAGGAGGAGCTGGAGCGGGTCCGGTGCACCCCGCCTGAGCGTGTGCTGGGCGAGTTGCAGGCGTTGCGGGACGGACGGCCGCGCCACGGCCTCGACGGTTCCGAGCTGCCGGCCGGGGTGCGGCGCGCCCTGGCGCGGGGCGGCGCGCACGTGGCCCGGCAGGCCGCGGACGAGATGCGGCGCTACTGGGAGCTGGCCTTCGCCCCGCACTGGGAGGCGGCCAAGGCCGCCCTCGACGCGGAGGTCGACCGGTGCGCCGGCGTGCTGGCCCGGCACGGCGCGGCCACGCTCTTCAACACGCTGCACCCGGGCATCCGCTGGGCCGACGGCACGCTGCGCGTGGACAGCCGGTTCCGGATCGCGCTGCCCGTGCCCCTGGTGGTCGTCGTGCCGTCACTCGTGGCGTCCGGGCCGGGCGTGGCCGTGGATCCGACGCGCGCGGGAGACCGGCCTCCGATGCTCGTCTATCCCGTGCGCGACAAGGCCGTCACCAGCGCCATCGCCCCGGCGGTCCCCTCCGCCGAGGTGGCCCGGCTGCTCGGGCCCACCCGCGCCGGGCTGCTCACCGCACTGGCGCGGCCCGCCTCCACCGCGCAGCTGGCGGCACGTCATTTCCTCAGCCCGGCCACGGTCTCGTACCACCTGGGTGTACTGCACCGGGCCGGCCTCGTCGCCCGCGCCCGGTCCGGCCGGTCGGTGCTCTACCGCCGCACGCCCGAGGGATCCCGGCTGGCGGAGAGCCGGAACACCGACCTGAAGAGAATGAGCCGGTAAAGAAACGATCAACTGGCTTGACATGTCTGAAATCGTGCACCCCGCATCGCGGTCGTAACAGATCCCTTCGGACGTCTCCGCTGCCTCTGCGGGGCGCGCGCCGGCCCGCGCCTCGGGATCGACCGTTCCGGACGGGCTTGCGTCGCTTCCGTGAACGGTGCGGCCCTCCGGGGCCAGACGAAAACAGGACGGCCAAGTTCCGCCTGGTGCCCCGTGGCCCGCCGTGCGAACGTTCGGTCGTGTGCGGCAGTGATGTCCATGCGACCGGAGGGACGGAAAAGTCATCGTGGTGACGACGATGGTGACGTTCGAGTCGGCTGTGAGAGTCCACGCCCTTCATGACCGTGCCCCCGCCGCCGACCGCGCCCCGCGCGGATGAGGAGCGAGGCGTGACCACGATTCTCCTGGTGTCGGGCAGTCTGCGGCGGGGGTCGGTCAATTCCGCCGTCATCGCGACCGTGCGCCGGATCCTCACCGCGCACCGCCCCACGGTCAGGACGCCCGGCCTCGACCTGCGGGCCCTGCCCTACTACGACGAGGACGTGGACGCGGTCGACGGGTCCGCGGCCGTACGTGAGGCCCGCGCGCTGGTGGAGTCGGCCCACGCACTGATCATCAGCACCCCCTCCTACAACGGAGAGGCACCCGGCGTCCTGAAGAACGCGCTGGACTGGCTGTCCCGCCCCTGGGGGGACAGCGCGCTCACCGGCAGACCGGTCGCGGTGGTGACCGCGTCGTCCGGGCCCAAGGCCGGAGCCGAGGCGAGACCCGGTCTGCACTCCGTGCTGGAGCGCGCGGGCGCCGTCCTCGTCGACCATGTGCCGGTCGCCATCGGCAACGGGGAGGCGCTGCCGTCGGACGCCTTCGGCTTCACCGCCCCCTCCGTCGTCGCCTCGCTGGAGAGCCTGGTGGAGGCGACCCTCGCGCAGCGCGTTCCACTCCTGCGATAGCGGCCGGCACCCCCTGTAGCCCTACCTCCTCGGTGGCCGGCATTCCACGGCCGCCACGGGGGCGTTGCTCGACCGGACGCCTCCTCGTCCTGTTCCCCGGTGACCGAAGGCGAGGTGATCCCCATGTCGAAGCCCGTGCGCCGCGTCCTGCGAGGCGAGATCTGAGCGCCGTAGCAGGCGAGCCGACCGGCGGTTCGCGAACCGACGAGATGCAGGCGAGGAGGTGATCTTCATGACCAAGCCCGTGCGCCGCGTCCTGCGCGGCGAGATCTGAGAACGGTGATCCACGTCGGAACCGTTTCCCGGGGAGGGCGCCGAGCCTTCCCCGGGAAGCGGCCGGCGTCACCGCTCGGCCTCCGGCGCCCGGACGGCCCACCGCGCGGCCCGCCGTACCCGGTGCGCCGTTCCCCGTCTTCCCACCTTGCACCCAGGAGGATCGTGCACGTGCCGAACGAAGATCGCATCACCCGTATCGTCCACCGGCCCGGGCACGGGATCCTGGCGGCCGACGTCCGAGGCGCCCTGCACTGGTTCGACGCGGATCTGAACCGCGTCCGGTCCTCCTCCTCCAGCGTGGCCGCGCAGGATCCGGCGGGGGACCCGGTGTACGCGATCGCCTTCACCGACGACGCGGTCGTCACCCGCGACAAGATCGGCAACATCTCGCGCTGGGACCTGGACAGCCTTGCCCTGACCGACCGGCTGGACGCGCGGGCCACCGCCGACCGTGCGCTGCTGCTGGAGGGCGAGCAGCCGTCGCCCACCATGCTGCGCGGCGTCGGGGTCTGGGACGGCAAGGCCTACCTCGACAACGGCTACTTCCAGTTGGTCGTCATCGACCTCGCCACGTTCACCGTCGACCGGATCGTCCCCTGGCCCCACGGCTACGACATGCTGGAGTGGTTCTGCACCGACGCGCCCGGCATCCACGCCGTCTCCGACCGGCACGGCCGGATCCACCTCGGTTCGCTGGACGACCTGGCCTTCCCGACCGTGGTGGAGATCGACACCTCGAACGTGCACCGCGTGCTGTACGACGAGCGCCACCAGCGGTTCTGGGCGACGACCGACGCCGGCATCGGCGACCATTACAAGATCGCCAACGGCGTGGTGACCGTCCGGCTCGACGGAACGGTCGAGCAGCGGCTGGACTTCGCCCGCAACGACGTCGAAGGGCTCGCGTTCTCCAGCGACTTCTCCCGCGCCTACTGCGGCGGATTCGACGGCGAGCTGCTCATCTTCGACAACTCGGCCCCGGAGCTGACCGTGGCCGACCGGGTCCGCGGTTTCCCGCACCAGATCATCGACGTGACGGTCGGGGACGGTGACCGGGTCTACGTCCTCACCCAGGACGGCGAGGTGACCGCGCTCGGCCCGGACGGGCGGCACATCGGCTCGCTGCGCTACGCACGGCAGTGCGTCTGGGACCTCCAGCCGTTGCCCGGCGACGGCCCGTCGCTGCTGGCCGCGACCGATGACGGCACCGCCCGGCTGCGCCTGGTGGAGCCCGCCCCGGGACACCCGTCGCTGCGGGTGACGGACCGGTACGTCAGCGGGCTCGGCTTCACCCGCCGGGTCACCGTCGCCGACGACGGCTGGGCGGGCGTCTTCTGGCCGTCCACCGTGCGCCGGGTGTCGGGCGGCGGGGAGACACTGTGGGAGCGGGAGCTGCCGGGCATCGTCCACACCCTCGCCCAGTCGCCGGACGGCACCCGGCTGCTGGTCGCGTGCAACGGCGGCGGCATCGAATTCGACGCGGCCACCGGCGCCGAGACCGGCCGCATCGAGGACCTGCCCGCGAGCGCCTGGGCGAGCGCCTACCTCCTCGACGGACGGCGGCTGCTCGCCACCCGCAACGGTCTGATGAACGCGTACGCGGCGGACTCCACGGCGACCTGGACGGCGGAGCTGGGCAACTACCCCAAACGCCTGATCGTGGAAGGTGACCGGGTGCGGGCCACCGGGGGCGGCGGGATCAAGGAGTTCGAGGTCGGCGGCGACAAGATCGACCAGCGCTACAGCGAGCTGCTCGACAACACCACCGAGAACTGCGCCGTCATCGAGGGCACCGTCTGCGCGATCACCTACGGCATGCAGATCGCCGCCTACGACCAGGAGTCCGGCGAACTCCTCGCGCTGCACGAGGACCTGCCGGACTTCCCCAAGGGGATGGCGGCCGTGCGCGGACCGCACGGCGACCCGTACGTCGTCGTGGGCGGGCGGGGCGGCTACGTGCGCCTGTACCGGCTGGACCGGAGCGGCGGCGCCGAAGTGCTCACGGCGGTACGTGATCTGTGGCTCCCCGGATCGCCCGTCGATGTGACGGTCACGCGGCCGTGACGGGGCCCGCCTCGGCCGGAGAGAAGGCCCAGCCGACCGGTCCGGACGACGAGTTCGAGCCGTCCCCCTTCCGCAGCCGCCGGTTCGTGATCTTCGCTCTCGGCAACACGGTCAACAACATCGGGGAAGCGGTGTACGCCACGGCGCTGCCCCTCCTCATGTACGAACTGACCGGCTCACTGGCCGTGATGACCGTGCTGGCCGGCGCCGTGCCGGTGGCCCTGCTGCTCGCACCGTCCCTCGGGGTCGCCGCCGACCGCTGGGGGCCGCGGGTGCTGGTGGTGCCGGGGCTGCTCCTGCAGGCCGCGGCAGCCCTGGCGATGAACCTGCTGCTGCGCGAGGGCGTCCACGACACCGCCCTGCTGTTCGTCTGCGCGCTGCTGCTCGCCACGGGAGGCACGGCCTACCGCACCGGCTGGATGACGGGCATCCCCGGCATGTTCCCCGCGTGCAAGGTGCGCGCCCGCGGCACCCTGAACAGCCTGTTCTTCGCCTCCACCCTGATCGGCCCGCTGATCGTGACGGCCACGCTTCCGTGGCTGGACTACTCCGGGCTGCTCTGGTTCAACCTGCTGACGTTCTTCGCGCCCATCGTCGTGTGGGCCCTGGGCATCCACCCGCCGGCCTCCCGCTCCGCCGCCGGCCCGGGAACCGGGTCCACGTCCTGGAAACTGACGGAGGGCTGGCGGGCGATCCGGGACGACCGCCGCATCCTGGCCATGCTGGCGGCGCAGATCTCGCTGGGCATCGCCTGCGGCGCCGGCCTCAACACGCTCATCATCTACGAACTCGGCCACACCTGGCGTCTCTCGGCCCGGGAGGCGGCCACCGCGCTGACCGTGATGAACGTGTGCATGCTCGCCGGAAACCTCCTGGTGGCCCAGCGGAAACGGTTCCGTCCGCGGCTGTCGCTGGTCCTGGGCATGACCGTGCGTGCCGTGTCGCTCCTCCTGTTCGCCGTGCCCTCGTGGCCGTTGTTCCTCGTCGCCCTCGCGCTCGGTGCGGTGGGGCAGGGCGCGGTGCTGAGCACGGCGGTGATGATGCGCGTGAAGTTCCTTCCCGCCACCGTGCTGGGCCGGGCCTCGGGACTGCTGTGGCTGCTCACCGGCGGGGCCGCGCTCCTCTCCCCCGTGGTGACGCCCCTGCTCAGCGGTGTCCTCGGGGCCCGCCCGGCGTTCCTGGTCCTGGCCGCGGTGGCGGGCGCCGGACTGTGGTACGTGCACGCGACACGCGGCGCCTGGACGACGGTCGTCCCACCCGTAGAGCCGGCAGAGAAGGAAGTGACCGATGAACCAGCTGCGTGACCACGCCGCCCGCGACGTCCCGGCCGCCGCGTCCGTCCCGCCCGGTCCCACCGTGCCGTCCGCCACCGCCGACGGTGGTCCGGCGACGCTCCCCCCGGCCTCCGTGCGGACCACCGTGCGCATCCCCATCGACGTCGGATCGGGTGAGCCGATGCCCTCGCAGGCCGTGACGTTCAGCGGACTGGTCGACCCGCACGAGCACATCGCCGTACGGCTGGGGCCGGACACTCCCGTCCCGCTCGTCCGGCTGCACTCCGAATGCCTGACCGGCGACGTGTTCGGCTCCGCCCGGTGCGACTGCGGTCCTCAGCTGCGGGAGGCGCTGCGGCACATCGGCGAGGTGGGCGGCGTCCTGGTGTACCTGCGGCAGGAAGGCCGCGGCATCGGGCTCTACAACAAGCTGGACGCCTATCTCCTCCAGGAACGCGGCATGGACACCTTCGAGGCCAACCGCGCGCTCGGCCTCGGTGAGGACCTGCGGGACTACGCCGTGGCGGCGCAGATGCTGCGCGCCCTCGGGCACACGGAAATCGATCTGCTCACCAACAACCCCGACAAGCGGTCCCAGTTGACGGGCTACGGGGTCGCCGTCCGGCGCACCGTGCGCACCGGCGTCTTCGCCAACCCGCACAACACCGCCTACCTCATGGCCAAGGTCGTCCAGACCTCGCACTCCCTTCGTCTGGAGGAGAAGACAGCGTGATACGGCACAACGGTCCGATCAGCGGCGTCGCGGCCTTCGGCGGTGCCCACGTCGCCACGGCCGGGTACGACAACCAGGTCGTCCTGTGGGACGCCCGCCGCCGTGAACCCCTCGCCCGCTCCTTCCACGACCATCTCGCCAACCAGGTCGCGTTCAGCCCGGACGGCAGCAGCCTGCTCAGCGCGTCCAGCGACTACACCGCCCGCCTGTGGTCGGTCCCCGACCTGCGTCTGAAGGCGGTCTACGGCGAGCACGAGGACGACGTGGAAATGGCCGCGTTCCACCCCTCCGGGCAGCTCGTCGCCACCGCGTCGCGCGACCACCGCGTCCGGGTCTTCGAGGTGTCGGGGCGGCTGGTGGCGACGTTCGAGGGGCACACGGCCGATGTGATCTCCGTGGAGTGGTCGGCGGGCACCGACGAGCTGCTGTCCTCCAGCGACGACGGCACGATCAAGCGCTGGTCCCTGGGATCCGGTCGGATGGTCGCCGACATCGACCTCGACGGCGTGGAGACCGACACCATCGCCATCACCGGAAGCGGCGTGGTCTACGCGGGCAACGACGACGGCGCGATCATCAGGATCGGGGACGGGAGCACCGCACGCCACCCCGCCCACGACGCGGGCATCAAGCGGCTCGTCCACCACGCCGCGACCGGGCGCCTGGTCAGCCTCAGCTACGACCGGACGGTGCGCGTCTGGGACACCTCCGACGGCCTCGTCCGCCGGCACGTCGCCGAGTTCCCCGCCGAGATCTGGGCGCGCTCCTGCGCGTTCGTGGACGACACGACGCTGGCGTTCGCCACGTTCGGGTCCGCGTACGCCACGTACCGCCTCGACACCGGCGCATGGGACCTGACCGGCGTCGAGCCGACCCGGTGCGTCAACGCCGTCACCACGGTCGACGGCAGGGTCTGCACCGTCGGGGACGCGGGGGTGGTCCGCGCGGACGGACAGCCGCTGTCCGAGCCGGGCAGCCTGTGCAACTTCCTCGTCGAGGCCGGCGGCCGGATCCTGACCGGCGGTCAGCTCGGCCGGGTCTTCGACGCCGCGACCGGCGAGATGCTCCACCAGCACCGCTCCCCGCTGAACTGCGCGACGGGATTCGTCCGCGAGGGCGTACCGCACGTGGTCGTCGGCGCGTACACCGGTGAGGGCCTGGTGTTCGCCCTGCGGCAGGACGGCACGACCGCGCACGTGGCCACGCTGCCGCTGCACTCGGGCGCGGTCAAGGGAGTGGCCGTCTCCGGGGACACGCTGTTCGCCGTCTGCGCGGACGGCTCGGCGAGCTGGTTCTCCGTCAAGGCCCTTCGGGAGACCGGCCGGCTCCCCGACGCCCACGGAAAGATCGCGAACGGCTGTGCCGCGCTCACCGGCGGACGGTTCGTCAGCGTCAGCCGGGATCTCCGGCTGCGCGTCTGGGAGGGGGAGAGCGCGCGCACCGTCTCCACGCCGCACGACCACTCCATCAAGTGCGTGGCGGCGTCCCGCGACGGGCGACTGGTCGCGACCGGCTCGTACTCGGGCGTGGTGGCGGTCCACGACGTGCGCACCGGCGACTGGCCGCACGTCAGCCGGCCGACCACGGCCGGCATCTCCTGCCTGCACTACGACGCGGCCGGGAACCGCTTCCTCGCCTCCTCCTACGACGGTGACGTCTACCCGGTCCCCGCGGCTCCGGCTCCGGGCGGCGCGCGTGGATGACCTCGCGGCCGGCGCGGCCGGCGTCAATCCCAACCTGCTCGACGACCGGACGGCGCTGGGGCTGCCCGCCTCGTTCGTCGACCGGGTCGATCCCCGGCGGCTCGGCGCCCGGTGCCGCCGGCTCGCGGGCACCGCGCCGCGGGAGCTGGCCCGGCTGGCCGAGGATCCGGGAGCCGACTTCCCGACCCGGCTGGCCTGCGGAATGCTCCTGGCGCTGCTCGGCGACCCCCGCATCGACGTCGACCGGCCGGTCATGCTGGACGTTCCGGCCGCCCGCGTCCGGCTGGGTCTGCACCCCGACCGGGTGGACGCCGTGGTCGAGGCCTGGAGCCATGTCGGGGTCGTGCGCGACTGGATCGTCAAGGAGACCCCCGAGTACGAGACGTGGATCCCGTCCTTCCGGATCGCCCGGTACCCGGTGACCAATCAGGAGTACCGGACCTTCCTGACCGAGCGCCCCGGGACACCGCTGCCCTCGTCGTGGCAGTTCGGGGTGTACCCGCCGCACCTGGCCAACCACCCGGTGTGGAGCGTCGCCCCCGAGGACGCCGACGCGTACGCGGCCTGGCTGGCCCACCGCACCGGGCGGGCGTTCCGGCTGCCCACGGAGGCGGAGTGGGAGTACGCCGCCTCGGGCGGGGACGGCAGGGCGTACCCGTGGGGCGAGGAGGCCGGGGACGGCCTGGCGAACACCGTGGAGGCGGGCCCGCTGAGCACCACGCCGGTGGGCATCTATCCGACCGCCCGCAGCCCGTTCGGCGCGGACGACATGGCCGGCAACGTGGAGGAGTACGTCGCGGACGACTACCGCCCCTACCCGGGCGGCCCGGCCGTCGACGACGACCTCGCCGCGGGCCGTGCCTCCTACCGCGTGGCCCGGGGCGGCAGCTTCACCCGCTACACCGACCTGGCCCGCTGCCGCCGCCGCCACGGCAGGCACCACCGGGCGTTCTACGCGATGGGCTTCCGCCTCGCCGAATCCCCGTGACCTGCCGGTCGGGAAGCGTCTGCGGGCAGGGGGCGCCGGACCCGGTCCGGGCGCGAGGAAGCCGTCCGGGGACGGACCGGACGCAGGTCCGGGACAACCTCTCTGCCTGCCGGGTCGCTCGTCCGGGTGGCCGGCGCCGACTGCCTCACGGGTGCTGTGCCGTGCCCGCCGCGGGCTGCTCCGTTCCGCAGTACCGGCACTTGCCGGCCGCGGCGGGCAGGTCCTCGGAGAGGCACGCGGGGCACGTCTTCACCGCACCGGCCTCCTTGAAGGCGGCCACACCGCGCCGGGCCTGGACCTTCTTGTACGGCACCACGATCAGGAAGTAGACGACGGCCATGAAGATGACGAAGTAGATGACCGCCGAGATGAACGACCCGATGTCGAGGAAGGTCGCCTTGTTCCCGGGCCGCCCGAGCTGCCAGCCGAGCCCGAAGGTCCGGCCTCCTTGCGCCCGCGCGATGATCGGGTTGATCACATTGTTCGTGAACGACATGATGAGGGTGTTGAACGCCAGCGCGACGATCAGTCCGACCGCCACGACGACGATGTCGCCCCGCATCAAAAAGTTCTTGAATCCCCTGAGCATCTCGTCTCTCCGCGTCGGCGCTGATTCGGCTGGTTCGGCCGATTCGACTGATTTGTCGTCAGAACGCTAGCGACCCGGCGCGGTGAGGCGACGTGTGACGCGCGGGAATCGACCGTCCTCCCGGGCGGTCGTCGGCCGGCGCCGGTGCTCAGCGCCTGATGTCGATCGGCGCCACGTCGGGGACTCGGCCGCGGAAGTACCGGCGCAGGTTGCGCCGGATGAAGCGGTCACCACTGCGCAGCAGGTACCGGCGGCCGGCCTCGGCGCGTCCGAGGACCTGGTGGCGGAAGAGGTTGGCCACGATGATCGGTGGCACGGCCCAGGGCAGGGCCGGCGGCAACCGCAGGTCGCGCATGCCCCGGCGGCCGAGGAAGTAGCGCAGCATGCTCAGCAGTCGCGCGCGTGCGTAGGCCCGCCTCAGCCGGGCGAATCGCGGGAACCACAGCTCGCCCTGCGCGTCGACGAGCGCGTTGGCCAGGGGCGGACCGGCCGAACCGCCGTAGCTCTGGGTGAGGAGCAGGTGGTAGTTGAACCGGTGCTGCTGGAGCTCTCGGTCGTGCAGCCAGTCCTCGTCCACCCCCATCAAGTGGCCGACGTACTTCCACAGGTGCATGAACGCCCGGGACTCGGCGCGGGTGACGCGCACGCCGAGCAGGCGGACCCCCAGCAGCTGGACCGCGTTGAAGAGGCCGAGGGTGGCGGCGAGATCGGCCTGGTTGACCGGGAGTCCCCAACGATCCGCCTCCCAGCGGCCGTTGTGCTCGATCTGGTGGTTGACCAGGGCGTGCATGAGACGGACGTGCACCGTGAGCCGAAATCCCGCCCCGTCGCGGCGCATGGCGTCATGACCGCTGACCGCCGTCGCCCACTGCTGGGTCTCGGCGATCCGCTGGAGGGCGGACACGCCGGTCAGGCCTCCGGTCTCGACCAGCACCCGCGGCGGCCCGTCGAAGCGGTAGGAGCCGATCAGCGCCAGTTGCAGCATGACGTCGGCGGCACTGCGGCCGAACCTCCTGGCCACCCGTCCACCCTCGTTGACCAGGTCGAAGTCCACCCAGTCCGGTACCGGGTCGACGGCGGCGAAGAAGTCCTTCAGCGGTTGCGGAGGATCGGGCACCGCGCCGATGCCGTCGGCGAGCGCCCGGCGGAACTGCCTGATCGTGACCTTGTCCGGATCCGTGGTGTCGCTGCGCAGCGCGTTCGCCAGGGCGGCTCCGACCTCGTCGCGCGCCATGAGCCGCCTGCCCATGGTGGCCAGGAGTTCCTCGTCCACACCGCCCCGGCCGATCAGCAGCAGGCGGAGCGGCCGTCCCTGACGACGGTTGAGGGCCTCGGTCTCCCGGAAGCGCCGGGGGAACCGGGACGACGGGGGTCCCAGGTCGCTCGCCCCGGCAGAGGTGTCGACCCGCGATGACTCGTGTGCGACCATGAGTCGATGCTGACCGACCACCGTGCTCGCGTTCAATTCGCGTCCTGATCCGCATGTCATCGCCTCGTCGGCAGGCGCCACGGGATCCGGGCACTCGCGTTTCCCCGCGCGGGACACCACGGCAGGAACGGTCGCGGATGATGGTGAGGCGGATCCTCGACGCCGGCGAGCAGACACTTTCCGAGTACGGCTACGAAGGCGCCTCCACGAGCCGGATCGCGGCGACGGCGTGCATCAGCCCCGGCTCGCTGTACCAGTACTTTCCGCACAAGGACGCGATCGTCCTGTCCGTCCTGGAGCACTACGGCGATGAACTCGTCTCACGGGTCACCGCACGGATGACCGAGCAGTTCGAGCAGCCCGCGCCGGTGATCGTCCACGGCACGCTCGCCGTGCTGCTCGACGGACTCGACGTGGCACCGCCGTTTCTGCGCGCGGTCGTCGAGCACGGCCCCGGCTCGACGACGGCCGCGCCCTGCGGGTCGTCGAGGAGCGGATCGGCGAGCTGGTGCTGGCCTACCTGACCACACAGCGTCCGGGGCTGCGATCGGACGCCTCTCCGGAGACAGCGGTCTGGATGCTGGTGCGCATGGTCGAGCACCTCACCGTGCGCTGTCTGCTGGACAGGCCGCCCATCCCGAGAGAACGGTTCCTGGAGGAGCTCACCCATCTCGCCCTGAGCCATCTGCGGCCGGTGCCGTGAACCGGTTGGGCGTCCCGGCGCAGTCGGACCGGGCCTGCTCGTCGGGGGAGGGCACGTAGGCGTCCGGCGGAAGACCGTACCCCGGTGGCGTCCGGGGCGGCGGAGCCGGGGACGGTCGTGTTCCGTCCGTCCCGCGGGCGCGGCCGCGTCCCGGCCCGCCGGGGCAGCTCCCGTCGGCCGTGCCGCCTCCTCCAG
>NZ_JAYMHD010000083.1:0-114045 GCF_035656535.1 Streptomyces sp. H51 | reverse complement strand
GGGGGCGGGCCGGGCGCCGTCCGCGGCAGCCCGTGGTCGTCTCCGGCGGTATCCCGCGGCCCCCGGACGGCTCGGAACGGCCGCGGGCGCACGAAGGAGGGCCCCTCTCGACCACTAGAACCTGAGGTCGAGAGGGGCCCTCCTTCGTGACGTGGAACGGCTCAGCGCCAGCTGTGCGGCGCCCGGAAGCCGGGCTCGCGCTCCAGGCGGCGCCAGCCCGCCTTCGGGCGGCCCCGGTGGGCCGGCGCGGTGGCGGGCCGGGCGGCCGCACGGGCCAGGAGGACGGCCGTGATGGCGGCGACTTCCTCGGGCTCGGCGTAGCCCTTCTCGACACGGATGTCATGGGTGGTCATAGGTCTCAGTCTCCAGGAGAGAGGTTTCCGCGGGGGTACCGGGAAGGATCCGCCGGGTTACTGCGGGGGGTTGCCGTGCTTGCGGGAGGGCAGGTCGGCGTGCTTGTTCTGGAGCATCGCGAGCGAGCGGACGAGGACCTCGCGCGTCTCGGCCGGGTCGACGACGTCGTCGACCAGGCCGCGCTCGGCGGCGTAGTAGGGGTGCATCAGCTCGGACTTGTACTCCTTGACCATGCGGGCCCGCATGGCGTCGGGGTCCTCGGCCCCGGCGATCTGGCGCCGGAAGATGACGTTGGCGGCGCCTTCCGCGCCCATCACGGCGATCTCGTTCGTCGGCCAGGCGAAGGTGAGGTCGGCACCGATGGACTGGCTGTCCATGACGATGTACGCACCTCCGTAGGCCTTGCGCAGGATCAGGGAGATCCGGGGCACGGTCGCGTTGCAGTAGGCGTACAGCAGCTTCGCGCCGTGCCGGATGATCCCGCCGTGCTCCTGGTCGACGCCGGGGAGGAACCCGGGCACGTCCAGGAACGTGACGATCGGAACGTTAAAAGCGTCACACATCTGGACAAAGCGTGCAGCCTTTTCGGACGCCTCGATGTCCAGGACGCCCGCGAGCGTCTGCGGCTGGTTGGCGACGATGCCGACCACCTGGCCGTCCAGCCGGGCCAGCGCGCAGATGATGTTGCGCGCCCAGCGCTCGTGGACCTCCAGGTACTCGCCGTCGTCGACGATCTCCTCGATGACCTTGGCCATGTCGTAGGGCCGGTTGCCGTCCGCCGGGACCAGGTCCAGCAGGACGTCCGAACGGCGGTCGGCCGGGTCCGAGCACTCCACCCGGGGCGGGTTCTCCCGGTTGTTCTGCGGGAGGAGGGAGAGCAGGTAGCGGACCTCCGCGATGCAGGTCTCCTCGTCGTCGTAGGCGAAGTGACACACGCCGGAGGTCTCGGCGTGGACGTCGGCGCCGCCCAGGCCGTTCTGGGTGATCTCCTCGCCGGTGACCGCCTTGACGACGTCGGGTCCGGTGATGAACATCTGCGAGGTCTCGCGGACCATGAACACGAAGTCCGTCAGGGCGGGGCTGTAGGCCGCGCCGCCCGCGCACGGGCCCAGCATCACCGAGATCTGCGGGATGACGCCGGAGGCCTTGGTGTTGCGCTGGAAGATGCCGCCGTAGCCGGCGAGCGCGGAGACGCCCTCCTGGATACGGGCGCCCGCGCCGTCGTTGAGGGAGACCAGCGGGGCGCCGGCCGCGATGGCCATGTCCATGATCTTGTGGATCTTCGTGGCGTGGGCCTCGCCCAGCGCGCCGCCGAAGATGCGGAAGTCATGGGCGTAGACGAAGACCGTACGGCCCTCCACCGTGCCCCAGCCGGTGATCACGCCGTCGGTGTAGGGCTTCTTCGCCTCCAGGCCGAAACCGGACGCCCGGTGCCGGCGCAGCTGCTCGACCTCCTGGAACGTGCCCGGGTCCAGCAGCAGCTCGATGCGCTCCCGGGCGGTCAGCTTGCCCTTGGCATGCTGAGCCTCGGTCGCCTTCTCGCTCGGCCCGGCCAGGGCCTGCGCACGGATCTCGTGCAGCTCGGCCACCCGGCCGCGCGCGTCCGTCGGCTCACTCGGCGCCTCATCCAAAACGGTCATGTAGTGACCTTACGGAGGTCACCAAGGAAAGCGAGCCGTCGACTCCGTACAGTGTCCGGCCCGTTTTCCTGGTAGCCCTGAACAGAACCGGGACGGGATGCAGCCGTTCTGACTGCTCGGGGGGCGTTCCGCTTGTCGGGGTTGCACAAAGCCGTCATGTGAGACGCAGCTCACATCGATGGGTGGAGCATGCCACGCCCGGCGTAATCCTCAGGGTCGCACGGCGGCCCGTCGAGACGACTTGCACGGTGTCGTCCGCCCGCACCACCCCGCGCACCGGATGGTGCCAGATGATCTCCAGCGGCTCGCCGGTGCGGGGCGGCTCGCTCACGCAGAGGGTGGCGGTGCGGCCGCGGCGGCGCAGCAGCACGCTCGCCCCGGCGGAGGCGGTCAGCGGGCCCACGGTACCGGCCTGCCAGAAGTTGGCGGCCGTCAGGCCGAGGGAGGCGGCGTGCACCCCCTGGCGGGCGCGGTCGTTCGCGAGGACCGCCGGACGGTCGCGGCCGGCGGCGCGGGCCGCGGTCGTCCGGCGGGAGGCGCCGGGCAGCAGGACGTACCGGTACGTGGCGTCGACCGGGTCGGTGCCGTGGTCCAGCCAGAGGGTCTGCCAGCGGCGGGTGCGCCGCTCGGTGGCGGACGTGCTGTTGATGTCGGACCAGGCGCCGGTGCGGTCCTCGCGCAGGGTGCGCAGTCCGCCCTCCGGGACCAGCCAGCCGCCGTGGCCTTCCAGGTGCGCCCAGCCGGGGCCGCGCGCGAAGGCCTGGGTGCCGCCCTCGCCCAGGTTGCGGTTGTCCACCACCGTCTCGACCGGGACGCCGTCGGCGCAGGTGATGCCCGCGCCCAGGCAGACCACCGCGTCGGCGAGGAAGAACCAGGACTTGCGGGCCTCGAGCGTGGAGCCGAGGCCCTTCAGGTGCTGGCCGACGGCCGCGAACTCGCCGTCGGTCGTGCCGCCGACCCAGCGCACGTCCGGCCGGGGCTCGCCCCACTCGCCGCCGGCCCGGTCGGGCAGGCGTCTGGTGGAGACCGTCGTACCGGGCAGGCGGTAGCAGTCCACGGTCGGCCAGAACCAGTCCGTGTACTGGTCGCTCGGGCCGCCGGCCCACCAGTAGAGCATTCCGGCGCCGGTGTGCCAGCCGCGCGGGTTCTCGCCGTTGCCGCACTCGTAGTGCGCGATGCGGTCGCTGGCCATGGCGAGGTTGGCGGTGAAGCCGGGGCGGCGGTGCACGGCCCGGTCCATGGCGGTGAAGAGCCGGTGGCCGACGGGTTCGGCGGCCGCCTCCACGGGCGCGTCGGCGATCGCGTGCAGCCGTGCCAGGTCGGCCACCGGGAACTGAGGCGCGGTCAGGATCGGTGACACGGTGTCCCGTGCGATCCAGCCCTTGACCAGCGCGTGCCAGCGGTCGCGTTCGGCCGGGCTCGCCCCGCCGGCCAGCAGGGCGACAGCCGCGATGACGCCGTGCCCGTGGAAGTGGTCGCCGCGCAGGACGTGCCGTTCGTCGCTCTTGAGCAGGCCCCGGCTGACGGCGCGGCCGTTGACGCTGTCCATCACCAGCCCGTCGTGGATCAGGGGCGCGTAGGCGTGCTCGACGGCGTCGAGGACGATCTGCCGGTTCGGGTCGGTCACCTCCCACTCGCTTCCGGCGAGGAGCGCGAAGAGGCGGCCGAGGCCGTCGAGCATGACCTGCCCGTAGGTCCCCGAATAGGCGACCCGGGTGTGCTGGACGAACGACCCGTCCGGGTACAGCCCGTCCCCCCGGGTGACGTACGGGAAGACCGGTGACAGCGCGTCCCGGGCGAGGGCGATCTTGGCCGGGTCGCGGCCCAGGATGCCACGCAGGGCGACGGAGCGGCACAGGTCGACGCGGTTGGCGCCGGTCGAGGTGCCGGAGTAGTCGCCGAGCATCGTGTCGGGGACGAAGTGGTCGACGGCCGCGCAGGCCGCGGCGATCCGCGCGTCGGTGAGCTGCTCGCCGAGGGCCGCGGTGATGTCCATGAGGAGGCGGGGGCTGCCGATCTGCCACTCCCACCAGTTGCCGTAGCGGGTGGTGGAGGGGTTGTAGACGGTGGCGGAGAGGTGGTCGAGGCCGCGCCGGACGTCCGCGAGGAGTTCCTGGTCGCCGGTGCGGCCGGTGCCCGGCTGGAGGCAGGCCTGGGTCATCGTCCACAGGCGGCTGTAGCTGAGGGTGATCCCGGACGGCGGGTCGAACGGGTGGCCCGGCCAGAGGGAGTCGGCGGCCGGGGCCATGCCGGCCTGGAAGCGCCGGGCCAGTTCGCCGGTCTCGGCCAGGCGCGAGGCGAACGGCTCGGCGGCGGGGTCGTAGCCGGTTCCGAGGGCGATGGCGAGCCAGCGGCGGCGGAGGGTGTCGTAGGGGTCGGCGCCGGAGTCGGCACCGGGTCCGGGGTCGGCGGCGGGTCCGGGGTCGGCGGCGCGGGCGGGTCCGGCGCCGGAGCCGAGGGACGTGGCCGCGAGGGCCGCGGCGGACAGGAAGGCGCGGCGCGTCGGAGTCGTGCCCATGTGCGTGTGTCACCTCGGTCGGCGGGACGGGGGACGGATGCGGCCGGGGAGCCCCGGACGGTGGCGGCCGTCCGGAACTCCCCGTGGTGCACGGCTCAGCAGCCGCCGCAGTTGTAGTACAGGACGTCCCAGTGGTTGCCCTCGTCGGCGTAGATGTTGCCGGAGCCGGACTGGTACTGCGGGGCGCCGTCGCCGCGCAGGCCGATGTAGGTGAAGTTGTTCTTGACGTAGCTCGTCACGCAGGTGTTCTTGCCGTAGTCGAGCTTGTAGCCGTTCCAGTGGGAGTAGGTGCCGGAGGCGTGGCCGGTCTCGGTGCCGCCGGTGATGTTCAGGGCGCAGCCGCTGGCGCGCTTGAGGGTCTGCGCCCCCTGGGCGGTGGCGAGGTTGAGCTGCTCGAAGGACGTGCAGGTGGAGTTGTAGCGGTCGGAGCAGTTGCCGGAGGAGGACCAGGTGATGCCGACCTCGCGGAACATCGAGGTCGCGGTGGCATGACTGATCTTGGTGACCGCGAAGGCGTCGGTGGCGGTGCCGACGACGGCGACGCCGGGGGCGACGACGAGCGCGAGCGCGGTCAGGGCGGACCTGATCTTCATGGGGGGACCTTCCTGCGGGGGACCGTCGACGGTCCGGGGACCGTGTGTCTGTGGGGCGGCTGTGCAGGTGGTGCCAGGAGATGGTGCCCGACTTCTACGCGCGTCCGCCAGAGGGCGCCCGGTGATCGCACGAGGAAGAGGTTGAAACTTGAACGGAATAGGTTTACGGTCGTCCGTGTTGGACCTCATTGAAGATTCAACTTCCCCCCTTCGCTTTGGAGCACACCATGGGCATCTTCGGCCGCAAGACCACCGACTCCGTCGAGACCGCGGGAGCGGCGCCCGCCGCCGTCAACCCCGACCTCGCCGCGCTGACCGGCGACTACACCATCGACCCGGCGCACACCACGCTCGGCTTCGTCGCCCGCCACGCCATGGTCACCAACGTCAAGGGCAAGTTCCTCGACTTCAGCGGCTCGCTGCACCTCGACGGCTCGGACCCGGCCAAGTCGACGGCGTCCATCGACGTCACGATGGACAGCATCGACACCGGCTCCGCGGACCGTGACGGCCACCTCAAGAGCGCGGACTTCTTCAAGACGGAGGAGTTCCCGACCATGACCTTCCGCTCGACCGAGGCGCGGGCCCTGGGCGGCGACGACTACCGCATCACCGGCGACCTCACGATCCTCGGCGTCACCAAGCCGCTCACCATCGACCTCGAGTTCAACGGCGCCGCGAAGGACCCGTTCGGCAACGAGCGCGTCGGTTTCGAGGGCAAGGCCGAGATCCTGCGCTCCGAGTGGGGCCTGACCTGGAACGCGGCGCTGGAGACGGGCGGCGTGCTGGTCTCCGACAAGATCAAGCTGAACTTCGACATCTCGGCGATCAAGTCCGCGTGACGCCCTGAGCGCGTCCGCCCCGACGCCACCTCCCGAGCGCGCCCGCCCTCCACTCCCGTGCCGAGGACGGGCGCTCGCCCGTACCCGGACCTGTACCCGGACCCGCGGCCGGAACGCGGACGCGGGCCGCGAACGCGGAAGCGGGCACGGGCGCGGAAGCGGGCACGGGCGCGGAAGCGGGCGCGGAAGCGGAAGCGGGCGCGGAAGCGGAAGCGGAAGCGGAAGCGGAAGCGGGCGCGGAAGCGGAAGCGGAAGCGGAAGCGGAAGCGGGTGGGCGTCAGTCGGGGGCGGCGTGGGACGACCAGGACGGGCGGGAGAACGGAGCCGGGCGTTGCGGGGGCGGGCGGGGGTCAGAAGCCTCCGCCGAAGTCGCCGCCGCCGTCGAAGCCGCCTCCGAAGTCGCCGGGGTCGAAGTCGGGGCCTGAGACGTCGCCGCCCTCGTAGCCGCCGAAGTCGCCGTAGCCGGAGCCGTAGTCCGCCGCGTAGGACGGGGTCGCCATCATGCTGCCGAGCAGGGCGGGCAGCAGGCCGCCGCCGAAGTAGCCGCCCGCCCAGGGGCCGTAGGCGGGGCCGGCGTCCCAGTACGGGCGGCGGCCGTACTCGGTGTCCACCTCGCGGACCGCGGGGTCGTGGCCGTCGGCCAGACGGGCCCGGTCGGCTGCGCAGACCGGCACCTCGCGCGGCGCGCCGGCCGCGGGCGTCCAGGCGACGTCGGCGACGGACGGGCCGTGGCGCGGGTCGAAGAAGCAGGGCGGCCTGCGCTCGGGGAGCGGCCGGTGCTCCCGGCGGGCGGCGAGCTGCGCGAGCGAGAAGCGGCCGTCCTCCAGCGCCCGGGTGACGGCCCGGACGTCCTCGGGCCTCGCCGCGGCGGCCATCGCCGTCTTGGCCTGCTCGTAGGCGTCCAGCGCGCGTTCGTAGTCGGCGCGCATGGCGTCGTCGGCACCGGACTCGGCCGGATGGAAGTCGAGGCGGTCCAGTTCCTCGCCGAAGGCCGTGATGTCCTCGTCGACGACGACCCGGAGCTTCTCCAGCGCGGCCCGCTGCTCCTCGGCCCGGCGGCGCCGGTTCCGCCGGGCGAGGGTGTACACGCCCGCGCCGCCGGCCACCAGCACCGCGCCCACCACGATCAGCCCGGTGGCCGAGACGCCGCCGGAGGAGGAGGCCCCCCAGCTCGCGGGCGCCGAGCCGCCCATGGTGGCGAGGGCGCGGTCCGCGAAGTCGTTCAGCTGCGTCTTGGCGTCCTCGCCCCGCACACTGGCGACGAGGTTGCGCCGGGCGGTGGCGGACATCACCGAGGAATCGGCGCGGGCGTCGAACCGGTCGCCCAGGCGGATGCCGTACAGGCCCGTGACGCCGGTGGCGGTGCGCAGGTCCGCGAACAGGTTCCGGGTGGGCTGGTCCGCGGGCAGGACCGCGATGAACAGCGGCTTGTCGGCCGCCTTGATCCGCCGGGCCAGTGCGTCGGCGTCGCCCGCGGACAGCTGGGCGGAGGCGGCCGGATCGACGTACACCGGGCCCTCGCGCAGGGCCGCGGCGATCACCGAGACGTCGGTGGCGGCCTCGGCCCGGGGCGCTGTCACGGTCAGAACGGCCAGCACCAGCGCGAACAGCAGCGCCGGGAGGCTTCGGGTCCGTGTGACGGCCTTCATGGTTCGAAGCTACCCGAAGCCCCCGAAGCCTCCCAAAGGGTGCGCATTCGCTCAGGTGGCGGGCCTCGTCATCAGGAGGCGGCTCGCCAGGCCGCCGCCAGGCGCCGCACGGCCGCCCCGTACCGGCCGGTCAGCGACAGGTGGTCGGCGTCGGCGAAGGGTTTCGCGGCCTCCGCCGTGATGTGCTGCCCCACCTTCCGCTGGACGATCAGCCGCGCCTTGTCGACCAGCGCGCGTCCGGTCCGGTCGGCCCCGGCCCGCTCGGCGGCCGCGGCGGCCGTCGCGAGCGCCCGCAGGGTGCCCGCCCCGCCGTCCGGCACTTTCGTCAGCGTCGTCAGGCCCCAGCCGTAGGGGTACTGCGGGTCGTACGAGGTGTCGCCGACGTTGATCGGCAGCTGCGCCTGCGACCTGGGCCAGGTGACCGGGAGCCGGCCGGTGAAGGGGCGGCGGCCGTAGAGGACGTCGGCGACCCCGGCGCCCTCGGTGCCCGGCAGCCAGGAGGCGACCAGGGCGTCGATCTCGCCGAGCCGGTCGCCGATCAGCTGCGGGCGCCCGGAGACGATCAGCACCGCGCACTTCATGGCGGCGCACACCTTGTCCACGGCCGCCTTGTCGGCGTCCGTCAGCTCCAGGTCGTTGCCGTTGCCGACATCGCCGACGCCCTCGGCGTAGGGGGTCTCGCCGACGACGACCACACCGACGTCGTAGCCGGCCGTGGGCGCGGAGGCGTCCTTCGAGTACGTCACGTCGCCGCCGGCGTCGCGCATCCCGCGCAGCACGGTGGTGCCCTCGGTGTGGGTGCCGGACGCGCCCTGCCAGGTGATGGTCCAGCCGCCGGTCTGGTTGCCGAGGTCGTCCGCGTTCGATCCGGCGACGTACACCTTCTGGGTCTTCCGCAGCGGGAGCACGCCGCCGGCGTTCTTCAGCAGCACCTGCGATTCGGCGGCCGCCCGCCGGGCCACCTCCCGGTGCGCGGCGGAGCCGATCCGGGAGGCGTTGCGGGTGTCGGCGTACGGGTGCTCGAACAGCCCCAGCCGGAACTTCTGGGTGAGGATGCGGGAGACCGCGTCGTCGATCCGCCGCTGGCCGATCCGGCCGGCCTTCGCCTCGTCGACCAGCGTGGTGCGGAAGTCCTTGTAGCCGTAGGGGACCATCATCATGTCGACGCCCGCGCCGACCGCGGCGCGCACCTGGGAGGCGTGGTCGCCGGGCAGCTGGTCGATGGCGTTCCAGTCGCTGATGACGAAGCCGTCGAAGCCCATGCGGCCCTTGAGCACTCCGCTGATCATGTCGGCACGGGCGTGCATCTTCACCGGGCCGCGCCCGTCGCCGACGAGGTCAAGTGAGGAGTACGAGGGCATGACCGAGCCGACGCCCCGGTCGACGGCGGTCCGGTACGGCGCCAGGTGGACGGCCTCCAGCTCCTGCCGGGTGACCGTGGTGACACCCTGGTCGATGGTGTAGGTGCCGGTGGTGGAGGAGCCGTACGCGGTGCCGCCGTCGCCGACGAAGTGCTTGGCGGTGGCGAGGACCCTGTCGTTCTCCTTCAGGTCCCGTCCGCTCGGCGCTCCTTGGAGGCCCTGGATGATCGTCTCCATGGACTCCACCAGGGCCGGGTCCTCGCCGAAGGACTCGTAGGAACGGCCCCAGCGCTCGTCGCGGGTCACGCAGAGGCAGGGGGCGAAGTCCCAGGGGACGCCGGTCGCGCGGACCTCGGACGCCGTGACGGCGCCGGTCTCCTCGACGAGCCGGGGGTCGCGGGTCGCGCCGAGGCCGATGTTGTGCGGCATGACGGTGGCGCCGGCCAGGTTGTTGTGGCCGTGCACCGCGTCGACGCCGTAGATCAGCGGGATCTGGTAGCGGGTGGCCCGCGCGCGCAGCTGGAAGCCGTCGATCATCTTCGCCCAGGCCTCGGGGGTGTTGGGCGTGGGGGTCGAGCCGCCGCCCGACAGCAGCGAGCCGAGGTCGTACCCGGCGATGTCGCCCTGGTCGGTCAGCGCGCCGCGCTCGGCCTGGGTCATCTGGCCGGCCTTCTCCTCCAGGGACATGCGGCCCACCAGGTCGGCGACGCGCTTGCGGACGGGCAGCCGGCTGTCGAGGTACGGCAGCCCGTGGGCGTCGACGACGACCTGCGGGGTCTCGGCGGGCGGCTTCGCGCCGGTCACCGTGAGCCGGAGCGGGATCGTCTCGGCGGCCTCGGCGGTGCCGTCCTTCAAGGTGGGGACCCGGACCGTGCGCACGGCGCCGGAGGCGGTGCCGGCCGGGAAGGTGACGGTGCCCTCGACCGGGGTGTAGTCCCGGCCGGGGTCGGCGGTACCGCCGGCGGTGGTGTAGGCGACCGTCACCGGTTCCTCCAGCGGCCCGGCGCCGGTGGTGGAGACGGTGACCCGCACGGCCGCGGTGGCGCCCTCCCCGACCGGGTAGACGGCGGCGTCGGTGGTGACGGCGGCGCGCAGCGACTGGTCGGCCCTGCCGTACAGCTCGACGCCGTCCATGGCGAAGGTGCCCTTGACGCCGGTGGGGAGCGTGACGGCGTACCCCCACATCCGCGTCAGGCCGAGGACGTGGTCGATGCCGCCGACGGGCTGGTAGTCGGTGCGGTAGGCGAAGTCGGTGAACGGGAGCTCGATGCGCTTCCAGCCGGTGAAGTCGTCGGCGAAGGAGGTCGTCCACAGCTCGGAGGCCTCGCCGTGGGCGCCGCCGTCCTTGATCTCGAAGGCGATCTTCCTGCCGCTTCCCCGGCCTTCCCACCAGAAGCGGACGCCCTGGTGGGCGGACCAGTCGTGGGCTGGTGCGTCGGCGGCGAAGTCGTGCGTGAAGCCGCCGTAGCCGCTGATGTCGTAGCTGCCGGAGAGGACCTTGGCGCCCTCGGGGGCGTCGGCGCGCTCCTCGAAGGCGAGCGTGGGCGGGTCGTCGCTGTCGCCGCCCCAGGTGAAGATGCCCTCCGCGGGCTGGGCGGCGAAGGGCACCTCCCCCTCGAAACGGTCGACGGCCACCGGGGCGGGGCCGGGGTCGTCGGCCGCGCGGGCCGCGGACAACGGCAGCAACGCGGCGAGCAATGCGGTGGAGACGAGCAGGGCGGTTCTCGGCATGGACCTTCCCTCGGCTCTCGGGAGTTCACTCATGGCTTAGCTCACGCCGTGAGTTAACTGGCGCCCCGCCGACCCGTCAAGACGTCGCGTCAGCCGCGCCCCCGGTCGCGTCAGCCGTGTCGTCCTTGCCGTCCCGCGGTGCGGCGAGTCCGCCCGGGTTCCGGCGAGTCCGCGGAACTCGCCGGAACCCGGGCGGCGGCGGGGCTACTGGGCCGGCGCCACGCCCGCCCGCAGCAGACCGTAGGTGTACGCGTCCTCCAGCGCCTGCCAGGAGGCGGCGATGACGTTGTCGGCCACGCCCACCGTGGACCACTCCCCCGCACCGTCGGAGGTGGAGATCAGCACGCGGGTCGTGGACTGCGTACCGTGCACGCCCTCCAGGATGCGGACCTTGTAGTCGACCAGGTCGAGCTTGGCGAGCTGGGGGTAGATCTTCTCAAGGGCGACGCGCAGGGCACGGTCGAGGGCGTTGACCGGGCCGTTGCCCTCCGCGGTGGCGACGATGCGCTCGCTCTTGGCCCACAGCTTGACGGTCGCCTCGTTGGCGTGGGTGCCGTCGGGACGGTCCTCGACGATCGCCCGCCAGGACTCGACCTCGAAGTACTTCAGGGGCCGGCCCTCGGCCTCGGCGCGCAGCAGCAGCTCGAAGGAGGCGTCGGCGGCTTCGTAGGTGTAGCCCTTGAGCTCGCGTTCCTTGACCCGCTCGACGACCCGGCCGACCAGTTCGCGGTCGCCGCCGAGGTCGATGCCGAGTTCCTTGCCCTTGAGCTCGACGGAGGCGCGGCCGGCCATGTCGGAGACCAGCATCCGCATGGTGTTGCCGACCAGCTCGGGGTCGATGTGCTGGTACAGGTCCGGGTCGACCTTGATCGCGGAGGCGTGCAGGCCGGCCTTGTGCGCGAACGCGGAGACGCCGACGTAGGGCTGGTGGGTGGAGGGGGTGAGGTTCACGACCTCGGCGATGGCGTGCGAGATGCGGGTCATCTCGCGCAGCCGGCCCTCCGGCAGGACCTTCTTGCCGTACTTCAGCTCCAGGGCGGCGACGACCGGGAAGAGGTTGGCGTTGCCGACGCGTTCGCCGTAGCCGTTCGCCGTGCACTGGACGTGGGTGGCGCCCGCGTCGACGGCGGCGAGGGTGTTGGCGACCGCGCAGCCCGTGTCGTCCTGGGCATGGACGCCGAGCCGGGCGCCGGTGTCGGCCAGCACCGTGGAGACCACCGCCTGGATCTGCGCCGGGAGCATGCCGCCGTTGGTGTCGCACAGCACCACCACGTCGGCGCCCGCCTCCGCCGCGGCCCGTACGACCGACTTGGCGTACTCGGGGTTGGCGCGGTAGCCGTCGAAGAAGTGCTCGCAGTCGACGAACACCCTCCGGCCCTGCTCGCGCAGGTGGGAGACCGTGTCGCGGACCATCTCCAGGTTCTCCTCGAGCGTGGTGCGCAGCGCCAGCTCGACGTGCCGGTCGTGGGACTTCGCGACGAGTGTGATCACCTCGGCGCCCGAGTCCAGGAGCGCCTTGACCTGCGGGTCCTCGGCCGCCTTGCCGCCGGCGCGGCGGGTGGCGCCGAACGCGACGAGCCGGGCGTGCTTGAAGCCGATCTCCTGCCGGGCGCGGGCGAAGAACTCGGTGTCCCGCGGGTTGGCTCCGGGCCAGCCGCCCTCGATGAAGCCCACGCCGAAGTCGTCCAGGTGCCGTGCGATGGCCAGCTTGTCCGCGACGGTGAGGTTGATGCCCTCGCGCTGCGCGCCGTCACGCAGGGTGGTGTCGAAGACGTGGAACGAATCGTCGAGCTCGCTGGTTTCGGTCATGGTCTCAAGGCTCCTGATGTCGGATCTCGGTCTTTACCGGAATGACCGGCTCCACCGTCCTCCAATGATCCCTCGCGCTGCGCCCCCGGCTGAAGGTGGGCCAGAAAAGCGAAAAACCCCTCGCGGGTGCGAGAGGTCTGCGCGCGGGTCGAGGACGACGGTGTCCGCCCGTACCTGGTCGTACGTGGCGGTCACTGCGGACCGGCGCGCCTGCTGCCAATAATCATGGCGAACGAGAGCACGGAGGCAGTCTGGCACAGACCGGACGGGCACCCGCGGCCCGTCTCAGGATGCGAGCACAGCCCTGGTCACCGCGGGCGGCGCTCAGGGATCCGGGAGCAGGGTCTGCGCCAGGAATTCCGCCACATGGGTGAGGACGTTCGTCCGGTCCGTGCCGCGCAGGCCGATCGCGACATGCAGGGAGAGCCCGTCCAGCAGGGCGCGCAGGCGGGTGCCGAAGCGGTCGGGGTCGACGGGGCGGAACTCGCCGCGGGAGATCCCCTCCGCGAGCAGTGCGACGAGGTCGCGGTGCCAGGCGAGTTCGATGGCGGCCTGGCGGTCGCGGGCGTCGTCGTCGGCGTTCTGCGAGCGGTTCCACACCTCCAGCCACAGTGTCCAGTGCGGGTCGCGGTGACCGTCGGGCACGTAGAGGTCGACGTACGCGTCGAGCCGGTCGCGGGCGGGGCCGGGCCGGGCCAGCAGGCGTCCGCGCTCGGCGCCGAGCCGGCCCTCGCTCCACTCCAGGGTCTGCAGGAGCAGTTCGTCCTTGGAGTGGAAGTAGTAGAGGAGGTGGCCGCTGCTCATCCCTACCGCGGTTCCCAGCGCCGCCATGGTCAGCTTCTCCAGACCGCGTTCCGCGATCATGCCCATGGCTGCGGCGAGGACCTCCTCGCGCGGCGGCGCGTTCCTGCGCGCACCGGCCATCCGTCTGCTCCTAGATCCTCGGCTGCTGCTGGGTGACACAGTGGATGCCACCGCCTCCGGAGAAGATCGTACGGGCGTCCACCAGGGTCACCGTCCGTTCCGGGAACAGTCGGCGGAAGATGCCCGCCGCGGTCTCGTCGCGTGGGTCGTCGAAGCCGCACAGGACGACGCCGCCGTTGCACAGGTAGTGGTTGATGTAGGACCAGTCGGCCCAGTGGCCGTCGGCCTCCAGGGTGGTCGGGGCGGGGATCTCGACGACCTCCAGGCGGCGCCCGCGGGCGTCGGTGGCGGACTTCAGGATGCCGATGACCTCCTTGGTCACCTCGTGGTCGGGGTGCGCCGGGTCCGGCTGGTGGTGCGCGACCACGACGCCCGGCCGGGCGAACGCGGCAACGATGTCGACGTGGCCCAGGGTGCCGTAGCCGTTGGTGGTCCCCCCACGGCTTTCGGACAGCGGGGGAGGGTAGTCGCCGGTCAGGCCGCGCGGCAGCCAGATCGCCCTGCTGGTGCCGAGCTGGGCGTGGATCTCCGCCTCGACCCGCTCACGCGTCCAGTGCGGGTTGCGCTCGGGGCCGAGGTGCACGGTCTCGGTCAGCAGCACCGTGCCCTCGCCGTCGACGTGGATCGCGCCGCCCTCGTTGACCAGCTCCGAGGCGTACGTCCGGGCCCCCGCGAGGTCGGCGACATACGCGGCGATCTTCGCGTCGTGTTCCCAGCGAGCCCAGCTCTGAGCGCCCCAGCCGTTGAACGTCCAGTCGACGGCGGCCAGTTCGCGCCCGTTCGTGAGGAAGGTGGGGCCGATGTCACGCATCCACGCGTCGTCGAGTTCCCGCTCGACGGTGTCGACGCCGGGGCCGAGCAGCGCCCGCGCCCCGTCCGACTGTCCGGGGCCGCACACCACCGTCACCGGCTCGAAGCGGCGTACCGCACGGGCGACCGACGCCCAGGCGATGCGGGAGGCGGCGAGGGCCTCGGGGTCGTGGAAGGTCGGGTTGGGGCCCGGCCACGCCATCCAGGTGCGCTCGTGCGGGGCCCACTCGGGGGGCATGCGGAAGCCGTCGGCGGCTGCGGACATGGGGGTTCCTCACAGGAAGTACAGGCGGTTGAGACTGACCGAGTCGGCGGGGTCGGAGCGGACCGGCTCGCCGTCGAGGGTGACCAGGCCGGTGCGCGGATCGACGTCGACCGTTCCGGTACGGCAGTTCAGGCGCAGGTCGGCCGGGCCGATGCCGCGCGTGCCGCGGACGGCGACCCGGCGCCTGCGCGTCGGCATGGTGTCGCCGCCCAGGTCGAGGGCGGCCTGCGCGACGAACGCGACGGAGAGGTCGGCGGGCGTGGCCCCGTACGCACCGAACTGCGGTCCGAGCACGAGGGGTTCGCAGGTGTCGGTGGCCGCCCCCGGGTCGCCGGTCACGCCGTAGGCGGGGAAGCCGGCCTTGAGCACCAGTTGCGGCTTGGCGCCGAAGAACTCCGGCCGCCACAGCACGATGTCCGCCAGCTTGCCGGCCTCGATGGAGCCGACCTCGTGGGCGAGCCCGTGCGCGATGGCCGGATTGACGGTCAGCTTGGCGATGTAGCGCAGCACGCGCTCGTTGTCGTCGCCGCCGTCCGGGGCGCCGAGCTGGGCCTTCATCTTCCCGGCCATGGCGAAGGTGCGGCGGACGGTCTCCCCGGCCCGGCCCATGCCCTGGGCGTCGGACGAGGTGATGCCGATGGCGCCCAGGTCGTGCAGCACGTCCTCGGCGCCCATGGTGCCGGCCCGGATGCGGTCCCGGGCCAGGGCGGCGTCGCCGGGCAGGTCGGGCTTGAGGTCGTGGACGGAGACGATCATGCCGTAGTGCTCGGCGACGGCGTCCCGGCCGAAGGGCAGGGTCGGGTTGGTGGAGGAGCCGATGACGTTGGCGACACCGGCCATCTTCAGCACGTTCGGCACGTGTCCGCCGCCGCAGCCCTCGATGTGGAAGGCGTGGACGGTGCGGCCCTCCAGCACGCGCAGGGTGTCCTCCACCGACAGGCACTCGTTCAGCCCGTCGCTGTGCAGGGCCACCTGGACGTCGTACTCCTCGGCGACGCGCAGCGCGGTGTCCAGCGCCCGGGTGTGGGCACCCATGTCCTCGTGGACCTTGAACCCGCAGGCGCCGCCCTCGGCCAGCGCCTCCACCAGGGGCGCCGGGCCGGACGACGAACCGCGGGCGAGGAAGCCGATGTTGACCGGCCAGGCGTCGAAGGCGTCGAACGCGTGCCGCAGCGCCCACGGTGAGTTGACGCCGACGCCCCACACCGGGCCGAACTCCTGCCCGATGATCGTGGTCACGCCGGACGCCAGCGAAGCCTCCATGATCCGCGGCGAGAGCAGGTGGACGTGCGTGTCGACGGCGCCCGCGGTGGCGATGAGCCCTTCGCCGGACACGATCGAGGTGCCCGTGCCGACGACGACGTCGACGCCGTCGAGGGTGTCGGGGTTGCCGGCCCGCCCGATGGAGTGGATCCGGCCCTCGCGGATCCCGATGGACACCTTGCGGATGCCCTGCACGGCGTCGATCACGACGACGTTGCTGATGACGACGTCGCAGGTGTCCCGGACGGCGGCGGCCTTGAGGTGCAGCCCGTCGCGGGCCGTCTTGCCGAACCCGGCGAGGAACTCGTCGCCGGGGCGCTGGGCGTCGGACTCGACGCGGATCACCAGCCCGGAGTCGCCGAGCCGGACACGGTCGCCGGCCCGCGGGCCGTGGGTGGCGGCGTACTCGTACGGGTTCACGCGTCCGCTCCCAGGTATCCGCAGGCGGCGGCCCTGCGCAGGGCCTCTTCCTTGGCTCCGGGCGCGTCCAGGGCGCCGTCGACGAGACCGGCGAACCCGATCGCGATCCGCTCGCCGCCGATCGGCACCAGCCCCACCTCGACGCTCTCCCCCGGCCCGAAGCGGACCGACGACCCGGCGGGCACGGCGAGCCGCATCCCGTAGGCGGCGGCCCGGACGAAGTCGAGGCGCGGGTTGGCCTCGAAGAAGTGGAAGTGGGAGGTGACGGAGACCGGCACGGTCGCGGTGTTGGTGACGGTCAGCCGGACGGCCGCCTCGGGCTCGGCGTGCCCGGTTCCGGGTCCGGGCAGCAGTGCGCCCGGGGCCCGCTCCCCGAGCCCGCCGCCGATCGGGTCGGCGACCACCGCCAGCCGGGAGCCGTCGTCGAAGACGGCTTCGACCTGCACCTCGGTGACGACGTCCGCGACACCGGGCAGCACGTCGTCCGGCCCGAGGACGGACCGGGCCCGCTCGATCGCCTCGGCGAGCCGGGCGCCGTCCCGGGCGGCCTCGCAGACGGTGTCGGCGATCAGCGCGATCGCCTCCGGGACGTTGAGCCGGAGACCGCGGGCCCGGCGGGCGCGGGCCAGTTCGGCGGCGCCGAAGAGCAGCAGCCGGTCGCGTTCGGTGGGGGTCAGCCGCACGCCAGAGCCTCCTCGTCCTCTCGATTAGAGCTTCACTCTAACCGTGTGAGCTTGGGAAAGAAAGGACAGGGCACGTCGATGACTCATAAGATTTGAGCAATGCTCAAACGGCAGCCGAAGAAGGGCGCCTCCCGGCAGGAGGCGCCCTTCGTGCCGGTGCGCGCGGGTCAGCCCAGCTTGTGCATCCAGCCGTGCTTGTCCTCGGCGATGCCCCGCTGGATGTCCAGCAGTGCCCGGCGCAGCCTCAGCGTGACCTCGCCGGGCTCGCCGCCCGCCTGCTGCCACTCGGCGCCCTCGCGCTTGACCGTGCCGACCGGGGTGATGACCGCGGCGGTGCCGCAGGAGAAGACCTCGGTCAGCGTGCCGTTCGCGGCGTCGCGCTGCCACTGGTCGATGGAGACGCGGCCCTCCTCGGCGGTGTAACCGAGGTCGCGGGCGACGGTGAGCAGGGAGTCGCGGGTGACGCCCTCCAGGATGGAGCCGGTGAGGGTGGGCGTGACGATCCGGTCGCCGTAGACGAAGTACACGTTCATGCCGCCGAGCTCCTCGACCCACTTGTGCTCGACCGCGTCGAGGTAGCAGACCTGGTCGCAGCCCTTGGCGGCGGCCTCGGCCTGGGCGAGGAGGGAGGCGGCGTAGTTGCCGCCGGTCTTGGCGTCGCCGGTGCCGCCGGGGACGGCGCGGACGCGGTCCTCGGACAGCCAGATGGTGACGGGCTTGACGCCACCGGGGAAGTAGGCGCCGGCCGGGGAGGCGATGACCAGGAAGAGGTACTCGTTGGCGGGCTTGACGCCCAGGCCGACCTCGGTGGCGATCATGAACGGGCGCAGGTAGAGCGACTCCTCGCCGCCGTGCGCGGGCACCCACGCCGTGTCCTGCCGGACCAGGACGTCGCAGGCCTCGATGAACGTCTCGACCGGCAGCTCGGGCATGCCGAGGCGGTGCGCGGAGCGCTGGAAGCGGAGGGCGTTCATCTCGGGGCGGAAGGTGGCGACGGAGCCGTCGGGCTGGCGGTAGGCCTTGAGGCCCTCGAAGATCTCCTGCGCGTAGTGCAGGGTCATGTTCGCCGGGTCGAGGGAGAGCGGCCCGTACGGCACGAGCTGGCCGTCGTGCCAGCCGCGGCCCTCCGTCCACTTGATCGTCACCATGTGGTCGGTGAAGTGGCGGCCGAACCCGGGGTTCGCCAGGATCGCCTCGCGCTCGGCGTCGGACAGGGGGCTGGCGGAGGGCTTGAGCTCGATCGTGGGCGTCGTCATGAGAAGTTGTCCTTCACCGGTTGTGTAGTGACAGGCCGCCTCACGCCCGTGACTGCCAGTGGCCAGTGCTAGGACGTCCGAGCATTCCCTCATTCCGCGGCCCCGCGTTCGATTATCGCAAGCGGGAGTCCGTGGAAGGAACGGCGTGAATGCGGCCCAGGGGATGATGGTGGCACCCGGCGGGGACGCAGGAAAGCCGCCGGGTGCGAGTGACCCGGCGGCTTCTGGTGTTTCTAGGAGCGCGGCGCGGGGTCAGCCGGCTACTCGTACGGCCAGCGCGTCGCCGATCTCGGCGGTGGAGCGGGCGGGCTTGCCGGTGCGCTCGGCGAGGTCGGCGGAGACCGCCTCCTCGATGCGGGCGGCCTCGGCCTCGTGGCCGAGGTGGCGCAGCAGCAGGGCGACGGACAGGACCGTGGCGGTGGGGTCGGCCTTGCCCTGGCCGGCGATGTCGGGCGCGGAGCCGTGGACCGGCTCGAACATCGAGGGGAACTCGCCGCCGGGGTTGATGTTGCCGCTCGCGGCGACGCCGATGCCGCCGGAGACGGCCGCGGCGAGGTCGGTGATGATGTCGCCGAAGAGGTTGTCGGTGACGATCACGTCGAAGCGCTCGGGCTGCGTGACCAGGTAGATGGTCGCCGCGTCCACGTGCATGTACTCGGTGGTGACGTCGGGGAACTCCGTCGCCACCCGGTTGAAGACATCCGTCCACAGGTGACCCGCGAAGGTCAGCACGTTGTTCTTGTGGATCAGCGCGAGCTTCTTGCGCGGGCGGGCCTGGGCACGGGCGAAGGCGTCGCGGACCACGCGCTCGACACCGAAGGCCGTGTTGACGGACACCTCGGTGGCGACCTCGTGCGGGGTGCCCTTGCGGATGGTGCCGCCGTTGCCGGTGTACGGACCTTCGGTGCCCTCGCGGACCACGACGAAGTCGATCTGCGGCTGGCCGGCCAGCGGGGTGGCGACACCCGGCAGCAGCTTCGACGGGCGCAGGTTGACGTGGTGGTCGAAGGCGAAGCGGAGCTTGAGCAGGAAGCCGCGCTCCAGGACGCCGGAGGGGACGCTCGGGTCGCCGATCGCGCCGAGGAGAATGGCGTCGTGCCGCTTCAGGGCGTCGAGGTCGGCGTCGGTGAGGGTCTCACCGGTGGCGTGGTAGCGCTTGGCGCCGAAGTCGTACTCCTGGGTCTCCAGCTTCACATCCTGCGGAAGGACGGCGGAGAGGACCTTCAGGCCTTCGGCCACGACCTCCTGGCCGATGCCGTCACCGGGGATCACTGCGAGATTGATGCTGCGAGACATGCGGGCACCCTACTCCTCGTCCCATGGAATGACACCCGGCGTCCGTCATGCGGACACCGGCACGGACGGCGGCACCGACGCGTCGCCGCCCGTTCATCCCGATGTGTGGCGGGCGTCGGGGTTCGCTGGGAAATTCACCGCCATGGACCTTCCCGATGTCGGCATCCCGCCGCGGCTCGCGAGCCGGATGAGCATGGCCGAGCAGTACGAGTACCTGCGCACGAGGCCGATCCGGCGCCGCACGCTGGTGACGGCCGGCGCGGTGGCGGGCGGGCTGCTGACCGGCTGCGGCGGCCCGGCGTCGCGGGGTACGGCGCCGGGCGGCGCGACCGCCGTCCCGTCGCCGGCGGCTTCCCTGGTCCACGGCTCCGCCGTCGCCCCGTTCGGCCGCCACCTCGCCTTCGGCGCGGACCCGAAGACGCAGATGCGGGTCTCCTGGCAGGTGCCGCTGGCGGTGCGCAGGCCCTACGTGCGCATCGGGACGGCCCCCGACGACCTGGGCCGGAAGACCGCGGCCGAGGTCCGCGCCCTGCACACCCCGGGGGTGACCGGCGTGCGCCCGGCCCTGGAGCAGTACTACCTGCACGCCGCCCTGGACGGCCTGCGTCCCGGCACGACGTACTACTACGGCGTCGGCCACGACGGTTTCGACCCCGCCTCCCCGGGCCACCGCTCGACGATCGGCACCTTCCGCACCGCGCCCGCGCGTGCCGAGACGTTCGTGTTCACGGCGTTCGGCGACCAGGGCGTCAGCCGGGCGGCGGCCGCCAACGACGACGTGCTGCTGCGCCAGAAGCCCGCCTTCCACCTGCACGCGGGCGACATCTGCTACGCGGACGTCAACGGGCGCGGCCGGCCGAGCGACGGGTACGACCCCGCGTTCTGGGACCTGTTCCTCAAGCAGAACGAGCCGGTGGCGCGGTCGGTGCCGTGGATGGTGACGACCGGCAACCACGACATGGAGGCCTGGTACTCGCCGGACGGCTACGGCGGCCAGCTCGCCCGCTTCTTCCTGCCCGACAGCGGCTTCGACCCGCGCACGGCGCCGGGCGTGTACGCCTTCACCTACGGCAACGTCGGCTTCGTCGCGCTGGACGCCAACGACGTGTCGTACGAGATCCCCGCCAACCTCGGCTGCACGGGCGGCCGGCAGACCAGGTGGCTGGCCGCGAAGCTGGCTGAGCTGCGGGCGGCGAAGGACGTCGACTTCATCGTCGTCTTCTTCCACCACTGCGCCTACTCGACCTCCACGCACGCCTCCGACGGCGGGGTGCGCGCCGAGTGGCTGCCGCTGTTCGCCGAGCACCAGGTGGACCTGGTGATCAACGGCCACAACCACGTCTACGAACGGACCGACGCGATCAGGAACGGCGGCGTCGGCAGGGCGGTGCCCGTCGGTGCGTCGACCGACCCGACGCGGGACGGGACCGTGTACGTCACGGCGGGCGGCGGCGGCAGGGACCTGTACGGCTTCCCGCCGGGCGTCAAGGAGAGCTACGAGGGGCATCTCACCCGCCACGACCCGATCGACACCTTCCGGTGGACCAGGTCGCGGGCCGCGAAGGCGGAGACCGTGGAGTGGTCGCGGGTGCGCTACCGGGGCTTCTCGCTGCTCTCGGTGGAGGCGGTGAGCGGCGCGGCGCCCCGGCTCAGGGTGTCGGCGCTCACCGACAGCGGCAAGCGCATCGACCACTTCGAGGTGCGGCGCGGGGGGTGAGTCCGCGCCGCGGGTGCCGGCTCAGTGGCCGGTGGCGCCGCCGTTGTCCCGGCGGTCGAGGGCGCGCTGGAGGGCGGCCGCGGCGTTCTTGCGCTCGGACTCACTCGTGCGGGTGATGCGACGGACTCGGCGGCGGGCGGTCGTCTCGGCCATGGGAAATCGACTCCTTCGGCATACGGGAGTGCAGGAGATGGAGATGGGGATGCGAGACGCCGGGTAGGGCGGGGAGCGGTGCCGCAGGGGTTGCCTGCACGGGGCCCGGCTCACGACCGCCATTCGCTTGGTCGAGCGATACGTTCGGCTCCTACAAAGCTAAGGGAGCGGCCCCGGTCTGTCTCCACAATTACTCGGACTTCCTACTATCTGAGACAGTGGATCGGGTCACACCGCTCCGACCTGCACTTTCCCTGCTCGCAGCGTCGTGGCCGGAGCGCGCGGCGGTGCCGGACTGTCCGGGGCCGGCCGGCGGAGTGACGATGGGGAGATGAGCACGCCACATCGCCGGAGCCAGGAGCGGCCGCGGCCGGTGCCCGCGGCGGACGAGGTGCTGCTGCGGGTGCTCGCCGCGGGCGTCGTCCCGGCGGGCCGGGCGGCGCGTCCGGGAGCGGCCCCGCCGAAGGGAAAGCCGCCGAAGGGAAAGCCGCCCAACGGGCAGCCGCCGAAGGCGGAGCCGCCGTACGGACAGCCGTACGGACAGCCGCCGTGCACGCCGGGCCTGGACGTCTCCGGCGTGGTGGCGGCGGCCGGAGCGGACGTCACCCGGTTCGGCGCCGGCGACGAGGTGTTCGGCAGGATCGACGACGGCGGCTGCGCCGGCCACGTCACCGTGCCGGCCGGTCGCCTCGCCCCGAAGCCCGCGACGCTGGACCACGTGCACGCGGCCGGGGCCCCGACGGCCGCGCTCACCGCCTGGCAGGCCCTGATCGACGTGGGCCGGGTGGGCCCGGGCACGCGGGTGCTGATCCACGCGGCCGACGGCGGCGCGGGGGACGTGGCGGTCCAGCTGGCCAGGGCGGAGGGCGCGTACGTCGTCGCCACCGCCCGCGCGGACCGGCACGGCCTGGTGCGCGACCTGGGGGCCGACGAACTCCTCGACCCGGCCGGCGCCGACCTGGCCGCCGTCGTGCACGACATCGACGTGGCCCTGGACCTGGTGGGCGGCGCCGACGGCCCGCGCACCCTGGGGACCCTGCGCCCGAACGGCCTGCTGGTGTGCGCGGTCCCCGGCGACCCGGGGCTCGCCCCGGAGGACGTGGAGGCCCGCGGCATGCGCTTCGCCGTGGTCCGGGCGGAGCCCTCCGGGGAACGCCTCGCCAAGGCCGCCGGTCTGCTGGCGGACGGCCGCCTGCGCGTCCACGTGGCGGCCGTGCTGCCGTTCACCGAGGCGGCGAAGGCCCGGGAGCTGTGCGAGACGGGCGGCGCCGGGGGCGCGGTGGTGCTGGTGCCCGGCCGCCCGTGAGCCGGACGGCGGCCTCTCGGCCGACAACGGCCGGGCGGGGGTCGATAATGGAGTCGTCCACGCGACTGAGGTCCGCTCCGCGCCACGCCGCGGCGGAGCGGGGCCACGGGAAGGTGACGTCATGAGCGACACGGCCAAGGCACTTCTCGAAGGCGGTCCGAAGGATCTGCCCCAGCGGATCGTCCCGGTCCCGCCGCCCGGGAACGACGTGAAGATCGAGTGGCTCAACGGATACGAGCACTTCCGCGCGACTCCGCGGCGGGCGGAGACGGACGAGGGCCGGCTGCCGGTGTACGAGTGGTGGGAGCGGACGGAACTGCCGAGCTGAGGCGCACGGAAGGGGCCGGGGCCGGACCGCTGCGGTCCGGCCCCGGCCCCGGTGCGTGACGGCGTCCGTCAGCCCATGTGCGGGTAGGTGTAGTCGGTCGGCGGGACCAGCGTCTCCTTGATGGCGCGGGTCAGCGTCCAGCGCAGCAGGTTCTGCGGGGCGCCGGCCTTGTCGTTCGTGCCGGAGGCACGGCCGCCGCCGAAGGGCTGCTGGCCGACGACGGCGCCGGTGGACTTGTCGTTGATGTAGAAGTTGCCGGCCGCGAAGCGCAGCTTCTCCATCGTGTACGCCGCCGCCGCGCGGTCGTTCGCGACCACCGAGCCGGTCAGCGCGTAGTCGGACACCGACTCCATCTGGGTCAGCATCTCGTCGTACTTGTCGTCCTCGTAGACGTACACGGCGAGGAACGGGCCGAAGTACTCGGTGCGGAAGACCTCGTTGTCCGGGTCGGTGCACTCGACGACGGTCGGGCGGACGAACCAGCCGACCGAGTCGTCGTAGCTGCCGCCCGCGACGATCGTGCAGCTGGGGTCCTGCTTCGCGCGGTCGATGGCCGCCTTGTTCTTGGCGAAGGCCCGCTCGTCGATCACCGCGCCCATGAAGTGGGACAGGTCGGTGACGTCGCCCATCGTCAGGCCGTCGACCTCGGCCGCGAACTCCTCCTTGAAGCCGGAGTTCCAGATCGACGCCGGGAGGTAGGCGCGCGAGGTGGCGCTGCACTTCTGGCCCTGGTACTCGAACGCGCCGCGGGTCAGCGCCGTCTTCAGCACCGCGCGGTCGGCGCTCGGGTGGGCGACGAGGAAGTCCTTGCCGCCGGTCTCGCCGACCAGGCGCGGGTAGGAGCGGTACTTCTCGATGTTGTTGCCGACCGTCTTCCACAGGTACTGGAAGGTCCTGGTCGAGCCGGTGAAGTGGATGCCGGCGAGGTCCCGGTGGTTCAGGGCGACCTCGGAGACCGCGACGCCGTCGCCGGTGAGGAGGTTGATGACGCCCTTGGGCAGGCCCGCCTCCTCCAGCAGCTCCATCAGCAGGACGGCCGCGTGGGTCTGGGTGGGGGACGGCTTCCAGATCACCACGTTGCCCATGAGGGCGGGGGCGGTGGGCAGGTTGGCCGCGATCGCGCTGAAGTTGAACGGCGTGATCGCGTAGACGAAGCCCTCCAGCGGGCGGTGGTCCAGTCGGTTCCAGACGCCCGGGGAGTTGGCCGGGGGCTGCTCGGCGAGGATCTGGCGGGCGTAGTGGACGTTGAACCGCCAGAAGTCGACCAGCTCGCACGGGGAGTCGATCTCCGCCTGCTGGGCGGTCTTCGACTGGCCCAGCATGGTGGAGGCGGCGATGGTCTCGCGCCAGGGCCCGGCGAGCAGTTCCGCGGCGCGCAGGATGATCGCCGCGCGGTCGTCGAACGACATCGCGCGCCAGGCGGGCGCGGCGGCGAGGGCGGCGTCGATCGCGTCGCGCGCGTCCTGCCCGGTGGCGTGGCGGAGGGTGCCGAGGACGGCCTTGTGGTTGTGCGGCTGGACGACCTGGAAGGGCTCGCCGCCGCCCATCCGCTTCTCGCCGCCGATGGTCATCGGCAGGTCGACCGGGTTCTCGGCCAGTTCCTTGAGCCTGGCCTCCAGGCGCTGACGCTCGGGCGAGCCGGGGGCGTAGCCGTGCACCGGCTCGTTGACGGGGGTGGGGACCTGGGTCACAGCGTCCATGAGATCCGTAACTCCTTGTACGTGAGCGGGTGTTCGGGCTCAGCCCTGGGTGAGCGTGGAGCGCAGGAAGAAGCGCAGGTTGGCCGGCTTCTCCGCGAGGCGGCGCATGAAGTAGCCGTACCAGTCGGTGCCGTAGGCGGTGTAGACGCGCATGCGGTGGCCCTCGGCGGCCAGCCGCAGGTGCTCCTCGCCGCGGATGCCGTACAGCATCTGGAACTCGTACTCGTCGAGCTTGCGCCCGGCGCGCCGGGCGAGTTCCTGGGCGATGGAGATCAGGCGCGGGTCGTGGGAGCCGATCATCGGGTATCCCCCGCCCTCCATCAGGGTGCGCAGGATCCGGACGTACGCCTTGTCGATCTCGTGCCTGCGCTGGTGCGCGACCGAGGCGGGCTCCTTGTACGCCCCCTTCACCAGCCGCACCCGGCTGCCGTTCGCCGCGAGCCGGCGGGCGTCGTCCTCGGTGCGGAAGAGGTAGGCCTGGATCACGCAGCCGGTCTGCGGGAAGTCCTCGCGCAGCGCGTCGTGGACGGCGAACATCGAGTCGAGGGTGGTGTGGTCCTCCGCGTCGAGCGTCACGGTCGTGCCGATCGCGGCGGCGGCCTCGACGACGGGCCGGACGTTGCTCAGCGCCAGTTCGTGGCCGCCCGCCAGCGCCTGTCCGAACATGGACAGCTTGACGGACATCTCGACCCGCGGACCGAGTTCGAGGTCCTTGAGACGGTCGACGAGCTCCAGGTACGCGTCCCGGGCCGTGGCGGCCTGCTCGGGCGTGGTGATGTCCTCGCCGACCACGTCCATGGTCAGCTCCAGGCCCTTGCCGGTGAGGTCCTGGATGACCGGCACGATGTCGTCGACGGTCTCGCCGGGGATGAAGCGGTCGACGACCTGCCTGGTCCCCGGCGCCGCCGAGATCAGGCGTCGCATCCGGTCGCTGCGCGACGCGGCGAGAATCACGGGACCCAGCACGGGGCACCTCCACAACAAGGCCAGAAGGGGGCCGGAACCCGGCGATGCGGGCACGGCACGGAGTACCACCGTGAAACCTAAGGATCCCTCCGATCGTCGGCCATCGACAGCTGTCACGCATCCGTGCCGCAGATCTCAGACAGATGTATGAAGGGTTCGCCGGTATGCGGGACAATGCCCGGGTGACCTCGGACTACAAGGGCGACTACCAGGAGCTGGTCGACGAGATCTCCGAGCTGCTGGGCGCGCCCGCGACGCTGGAGAACCGGGACTTCGAGCTGATCGCCTTCGGCGCCTACGACAGCGAGCGCGACCTCGACGCGTCGGCCCTGGACCCGGTGCGCACCCGTTCGATCCTGTCCCGGCGCTCCACCCCGGCGGTGCGCACCTGGTTCGAGGGCTTCGGCATCACCCGCGCGACCGGGCCGGTGCGCATCCCGCCCAGCCAGGAGGCGGGGGTCTACCGCGGGCGCATCTGCCTGCCCGCACGCCACCGGGGGGTCGTGCTCGGCTACGTCTGGCTGCTCGACGACGATCCGGGGCCGACCGAGCGGCAGCTCGACGCGGCCATGGCGGTGACGGCCCGGATCGGCGCGCTGCTCGCGGACGAGGCGCAGCACGGCGCGGACCTCACCCGGGAGCTGCGGGCGGTGCTGACCGCCGAGCGGGGGTGGCAGCGGGAGATGGCGGTGGCGGAGCTGCGCACCGCCCTCGGCGCCCGCGCGGACGGCCCGCACACGGTGGTGTGCGTGGCCCCCTGGCCCTCGGCCGACCCGGAGGACGCGCCCTCGGTGCGGACGGTGCCGGGCGCGACGGCGTTGTGCACGGTGCCCTGGGGAACGGCGTCCCAGTGCCTCGCCCTGCTGGTCCGGCTGCGCTCCGCGGACGCCCTGACCGCGGCGACGTCGGCGGCGGCACGGCTGCTGGAACGGGCGGGGCGGCCGGCCGGGGCGGACTCCGGCCCGGCGGCCGGGGTCGCCGCCGCGCGCGCCGGGCTCGCGGACCTGGGCGCGGCCTGGCGGGAGGCCGCGGCGGCGGCCCGGGCGGCGCTGGCCGAGCCGCGGCTGGGCCCGGTCGCCGAGTGGGCGCGCATCGGGCCGTTCCGCCTGCTGACGTCGCTGCCGCCGGACGTGGCCCGCGACCCCGCCGTGCACGCCCTGCTCTCCCCCGCCCACCGGGAGCTGGCCCGCACCGCCGAGGTCTACCTGGACCGCGCGGGCCAGGCCGGCCGCACCGCCGCCGAGCTGGGCATCCACCGCCAGACCCTCTACTACCGCCTCTCCCGCGTGGAGCAGCTCACCGGCCTCGACCTGGACGACGGCGAGCACCGGCTGCTGCTGCACATGGCCCTGAAGGCGGCCCGGCTGTGACCGCCGGGCCCGGCCCCGGCTCCCCTCGGCCGGATCGCCGCGGCCGCCCCGCTCAGGTCGTCTTCCCCGCGCCCTCGATCACCCTGCGCAGGCCCTCCGTCAGGCGGTCGGCGTCGGTGGCGGAGCCGGGGTCGAAGAGCCACTGGACCACGAGGCCCTGCAGCAGGGTCTGGTAGAAGCGGCCCTCGGTGTCCACGGTCTCCGGATCGACCTCGTCCTCGGGGACGCCGGTGAAGAGCGGCACGATGCCGGACCGGCCCTGTTCCTGGGCCTGGATCAGCAGCTTGCGCACCTCCGGGAGCCGGTCGCCCTGGAGGATCAGTTCGAAGGTGAGCAGCCAGACCGCGCGGGACTCGGGAAGCGCGCGGATGACGTTGCCCCACACCTCCCGGAACCGCTCCAGCGACCCCGGAGCGGCCGACGTCGCACCGCCCGCGCCCCAGCCCGGGTCGAAGCGGTCGCCCATGCCCTCGATCAGGGAGACGTAGGCCGCCACCAGCAGCGCGTCCTTCGACCCGTAGTGGTAACCGATCGACGCCAGGTTGGTCCCCGACTCCTTCACGACGTCCCGCGCCGTCGTGCGCAGGAACCCCTTGTCCAGCAGGCAGCGCTTGGCGCCCTCGAGCAGATCCTCACGGTGTCCCATGCCCACACCCTAGCGCCGTTCCATACATCCGTCCTAGACGAACGATTTATACGCTCGTACTAGACAGCTGTTTTATACGTCCGTACAGTCGCCTGGCATGACGAACTCGACGAGCACCGCCACCACTTCGGCCGGCCGGCGCGCCGGCCGCCGCGAATGGACCGCGCTGGGCGTGCTGATGCTCCCGCTGCTGCTGGTCTCGATGGACGTCTCCGTCCTGTACTTCGCCGTCCCGGAGATCAGCGCCGACCTGCGGCCGAGCGGCACCCAGCAGTTGTGGATCTTCGACGTCTACGCCTTCGCCCTGGCCGGCCTGCTGATGACGATGGGCTCGCTCGGCGACCGCGTCGGCCGCCGCAGGCTCCTGCTGCTGGGCGCGGCCGCCTTCGGCGCCGCATCCCTGGTGGCGGCGTACGCCGACAGCGCGGGGACCCTGATCGCGGCGCGCGCGGTCCTCGGCGTCGGCGGCGCCACCCTGATGCCGTCGACGATGGCGCTGATCCGCACGATGTTCGCCGACCCCGCCCAGCGGGCGAAGGCGATCGGGCTGTGGTCCGGCGTGATGACGGCCGGCATCGCGCTCGGCTCGGTGCTCAGCGGCGTGCTGGTCCAGTTCTTCTGGTGGGGCTCGGTGTTCCTGGTGAACCTGCCCGCGATGGCGCTGCTGCTGGTCCTCGGCCCCCTGCTGCTGCCGGAGTCGCGCGACCCCGCCCCCGGCCGCTTCGACTGGCCGAGCGTCCCGCTGTCGATGGCCGCCGTGCTCCCGGTGACCTACGGCCTGAAGGAGATCCCGTCCGAGGGCTGGAACGTCCGGTACGTCGTCCCGGTCACCGTCGGCCTGCTCTTCGCGGCCGCCTTCGTCCACCGCCAGCGCACCGCGGCCTCACCGCTGATCGACCCGGCCCTGTTCCGCGGCCGCGGCTTCGCCCCGTCCGTGGTCCTCAACCTGATCGCCTCGTTCGCGATGACGGGCTCGGCGTTCTTCACCACGCAGTACCTGCAGTCGGTGCTCGGCAGGAGCGCGCTGGAGGCGGCCCTGTGGGCGCTGCTGCCCTCGGTGCCGATCGGCATGGCGGCCCCGGCGGCGACCGCGCTCGTGCGGAGGGGCGTCGACCGCGCCCACGTGGTCGCCGCGGGTTTCGCGATCGCCGCCGCCGGTTACGTGCTGCTGGTCCTCACGGACGCGGACTCGTTGTGGCTGCTGCTGGCCGCCTGCGGCGTGCTGGCCTCCGGGATCGTCGTGGTGATCTCGCAGATCACGGACCTGGCGATGGGCAGCGCCCCGGTGGAGCGGGCGGGTTCCGCGTCCTCCCTGATGGAGACCGGCGCGGAGTTCGGCGGCGCGCTCGGCATGGCGGTCCTCGGCTCCATCGGCACGGCCGTCTACCGCCACGACGTCCCGGCCTCGGCTCCGGACGCGGCCCGCGAGACGCTGGGCGGCGCGCTGGCCGTCGCCGACGGCGTCCCGGGGCTGGCGACGGCGGCCCGCGAGGCGTTCACCGCCGGGATGCACGGGGCGGCGATCGCGGCGGCGGTCCTGCTGGCCGGGACGGCGGCGGCGACGCTGCGGAAGGCCGGTGCGCGGGACGGCTGACGGCACGCGAGAACGCCGGACGGGCCGAGGAGGATGCTCCTCGGCCCGTCCGGCGTTCGTGTGCGTCCGTGCGGTCCGGTCGCGTCAGACGAGGTTCACCGACCGGGCGAACGTCGCCCCGATCTCCTCGGCGACCTCGGACAGCACGTTCCCGGCCACCGTGTCGTCGACGGTCAGCACGGCCAGCGCCTCGCCGCCGACCGCCGCGCGGGCGACCTGCATGCCGGCGATGTTGATGCCCGCCTCGCCGAAGATCCGGCCCACCGTGCCGACGACGCCCGGACGGTCCTCGTAGCGCAGGACGACCATGTGGTCGGCGAGCGCGAGGTCGACGTCGTAGTCACCGACGGCGACGATCTTCTGCAGGTGCTTCGGGCCGGCCAGCGTGCCGGAGACCGACACCTCCTCGCCGCTGCCGAGCGTGCCGCGCACGGTCACCACGTTGCGGTGGTCGGCCGACTCCGAGCTGGTCGTCAGACGCACCTCGACGCCGCGCTCCTGCGCGAACAGCGGGGCGTTGACGTAGGAGACGGTCTCGTCGACGACGTCCTCGAAGACGCCCTTGAGGGCGCTGAGCTCCAGCACCTTCACGTCGTGCTGGGTGATCTCGCCGTACACCTCGACGTCGAGGCGGACCGCGACCTCGCCCGCGAGCGCGGTGAAGATCCGGCCGAGGCGCTCGGCGAGCGGCAGGCCCGGCTTGACGTCCTCGGCGATGACGCCGCCCTGGACGTTCACCGCGTCGGGGACCAGCTCACCGGCGAGGGCGAGCCGCACCGACCGGGCGACGGCGATGCCGGCCTTCTCCTGCGCCTCGTCCGTCGACGCGCCGAGGTGCGGGGTGCACACCACCTGGTCGAACTCGAACAGCGGGGAGTCCGTGCACGGCTCCTTGGCGTACACGTCGAGGCCGGCGCCCGCGACGCGGCCCTCCTTCAGCGCCGAGTACAGCGCCTCCTCGTCGACGATCCCGCCACGCGCGGCGTTGACGATGCGCACGCTCGGCTTCACCTTGCGCAGCGCCTCGTCGCCGATCAGGCCGAGGGTCTCGGGGGTCTTGGGCAGGTGGACGGTGATGAAGTCGGAGACCTCCAGCAGCTCGTCCAGCGACAGCACCTTGACGCCCATCTGCGCGGCCCGCGCGGGCTGCACGTAGGGGTCGTAGGCGACGACCTTCATGCCGAAGGCGGACATGCGCTGGGCGACGAGCGCGCCGATACGGCCCAGGCCCACGACGCCGAGGGTCTTCTCGGCGAGCTCCACGCCCGTGTACTTGCTGCGCTTCCACTCGCTGTTCTTCAGCGCGGCGTTGGCCTGCGGGATGTTGCGGGCGGTGGCCAGGAGCAGGCCGCAGGCGAGCTCGGCGGCCGTGACGATGTTGGAGGTCGGGGCGTTGACGACCATCACGCCGGCCTTGGTGGCGGCGGAGACGTCGACGTTGTCGAGGCCGACGCCGGCTCGCGCGACGACCTTCAGCCTGTTCGCGGCGGCGATCGCCTCGGCGTCCACCTTGGTGGCGGAGCGGATCAGGATCGCGTCGACGTCGGCGATGGCGGGGAGCAGCTCCGCTCGGTCCGCTCCGTTGCAGTGCCTGATCTCGAAGTCGGGTCCGAGTGCGTCCACGGTCGCGGGCGACAGCTCTTCAGCGATGAGTACGACGGGTTTCGAGCTCACGTGGTCCTCACATGTGCGATGCGGACGGCCGTCCCGACGGCCGCAGGCGGTGGAGGGGTGCTGGGGCCGGTCTGGCCATTCCCGTCGTCCGCCCGAGGAGACGCCGCGAGGCAGGCAGGAATGTCAGACAGGCCCTTGGGCCGCGTGGAAGACGCACGACGCTGTGGGCCTGACGCGTTTGTTGTGCAGCAGTCTAGTGGCGCCGTGGGCGTCGTCTCACGCCGCCGCGGAAGGATCACCCGTCCGAGGCTGGACGAGTTGGACAACGGGGCCGGAGCGATCCGCTCCGGCCCCGCGGCCAGGAGGCTTACGCCTCCTCGTTCACCCAGCTCATCAGCTTGCGCAGCTGCTTGCCGGTGGTCTCCAGCAGGTGCTCGGAGTCCTGCTTCTTGTACTCGTTGTACTTCTTCAGGCCGCCGTGGTACTCGTCCATCCAGTTCTGGGCGAAGGAGCCGTCCTGGATCTCGGCGAGGACCTTCTTCATCTCGGCCTTGGTGGCGTCGGTGATGATCCGCGGGCCGGTGACGTAGTCACCCCACTCGGCGGTCTCGGAGATCGACCAGCGCATCTTCTCCAGGCCGCCCTCGTACATGAGGTCCACGATCAGCTTCAGCTCGTGCAGGCACTCGAAGTAGGCGATCTCCGGCTGGTAGCCGGCCTCGGTCAGCGTCTCGAAGCCCGCCTTGACCAGCGCCGCGGTGCCACCGCACAGGACCGCCTGCTCACCGAACAGGTCGGTCTCGGTCTCCTCGGTGAAGGTGGTCTTGATGACGCCGGCGCGGGTGCCGCCGATGCCCTTGGCGTACGACAGCGCCAGCGCGAAGGCGCCTCCGGAGGCGTCCTGCTCGACGGCGACGATGCAGGGAACGCCGCGGCCCTCCTCGTACTGGCGGCGCACCAGGTGGCCGGGGCCCTTCGGGGCGACCATGCAGACGTCGACGCCGGCCGGGGGCTTGATGAAGCCGAAGCGGATGTTGAAGCCGTGGCCGAAGAACAGGGCGTCGCCGTCCTTGAGGTTCGGCGCGATGGACTCCTCGTAGACCTGGGCCTGGATCGGGTCCGGGACCAGGATCATGATCACATCGGCCTCGGCGGCGGCCTCCGCCGGGGTCACCACGCGCAGGCCCTGCTCCTCGGCCTTCGCCTTGGACTTGGAGCCCTCGTGCAGACCGACACGGACGTCGACACCCGAGTCACGCAGCGACAGCGCGTGGGCGTGGCCCTGGCTGCCGTAACCGATGACCGCGACCTTGCGGCCCTGGATGATGGACAGGTCGGCGTCGGCGTCGTAGAACAGCTCGGCCACTTTGGGTTCTCTCCTTGAGTGCTGGTGTTGCGTCCCACCGTATGACGGCGGGGGGAAGGGAAGTCTCACGGTCTCGGTATGCGGGCGGCCGGTGTCACCCGGTCGCCCGCATCCGCCGTCATGCCGACCGGTCGAGAGCGCGCAGCGACCGGTCCGTGATCGAACGTGCGCCGCGTCCGATCGCGATCGTGCCGGACTGCACCAGCTCCTTGATGCCGAACGGCTCGAGCATCTTGAGCATGGCGGACAGCTTCTCGGTGGAGCCGGTGGCCTCGACGGTGACGGCCTCCGGGGAGACGTCGACGGTCTTGGCGCGGAACAGCTGGACGATCTCGACGATCTGGGAGCGCGTCTCGTTGTCGGCGCGCACCTTCACCAGGACGAGTTCGCGCTGGACGGCCTGCGCCGGCTCCAGCTCGACGATCTTCAGGACGTTGACGAGCTTGTTGAGCTGCTTGGTGACCTGCTCCAGCGGCAGTTCCTCCACCCCCACGACGATGGTGATGCGGGAGATGTCGGGGTGCTCGGTGACGCCGACCGCGAGGGAGTCGATGTTGAAGCCGCGGCGCGAGAAGAGGGCGGCGATCCGGGCCAGGATGCCCGGCTTGTTCTCCACCAGGACGGAGAGCGTGTGCTTGGACATGTCTTCGTGGTCTCTCTCGCTCAGTCGTCTTCGTTGTCGCCGAAGTCGGGGCGGACGTCCCGGGCGGCCATGATCTCGTCGTTGGAGGTGCCGGCGGCGACCATCGGCCAGACCATCGCGTCCCCGTGGACGATGAAGTCCACCACGACCGGACGGTCGTTGATCGCGTTCGCCTCCGCGATGACCTTGTCGAGGTCGTCCGGGGACTCGCAGCGCAGCCCCACGCAGCCCATCGCCTCGGACAGCTTCACGAAGTCCGGCACGCGCGTGCCCCTGGCATCGGGGTTGACGTCGTCCGGGCCGGAGTGCAGCACGGTGTTGGAGTAGCGCTGGTTGTAGAACAGCGTCTGCCACTGGCGGACCATCCCGAGGGCGCCGTTGTTGATGATGGCGACCTTGATCGGGATGTTGTTCAGGGCGCAGGTGGTGAGTTCCTGGTTGGTCATCTGGAAGCAGCCGTCGCCGTCGATCGCCCAGACGGTCCGGTCCGGCATGCCGGCCTTGGCGCCCATGGCGGCCGGGACGGCGTAGCCCATGGTGCCCGCGCCGCCGGAGTTCAGCCAGGTGGCGGGCTTCTCGTACTGGATGAAGTGCGCGGCCCACATCTGGTGCTGGCCGACGCCCGCCGTGAAGACCGTGCCCTCGGGGGCGAGCCGGCCGATGCGCTCGATGACCTGCTGCGGGGAGAGCGAGCCGTCCTCGGGCAGGTCGTAGCCGAGCGGGTAGGTGTCGCGCCAGCGGGACAGGTCCTTCCACCAGGCGGTGTAGTCGCCCTTGTGGCCCTCGCTGTGCTCCTTCTGCACGGCCTGGATCAGGTCGGCGATGACCTCGCGGGCGTCCCCGACGATCGGCACGTCGACGGCGCGGTTCTTGCCGATCTCGGCGGGGTCGATGTCGGCGTGGACGATCTTGGCGTGCGGGGCGAAGCTGTCCAGCTTGCCGGTGACGCGGTCGTCGAAGCGGGCTCCGAGGGCGACGATCAGGTCGGCCTTCTGCAGCGCGGTGACGGCGGTGACCGCACCGTGCATGCCCGGCATTCCCACATGCAGCGGGTGGCTGTCGGGGAACGCGCCGAGCGCCATCAGGGTGGTGGTGACGGGCGCTCCGGTGAGTTCCGCCAGGACCTTCAGCTCCGCGGTGGCGTGCGCCTTGAGCACACCGCCGCCGACGTAGAGGACCGGCCGCCGGGCCGAGGTGATCAGCTTGGCCGCCTCGCGGATCTGCTTGGCGTGCGGTTTGGTCACCGGGCGGTAGCCGGGCAGGTCCATGACGGGCGGCCAGGAGAAGGTGGTCCTCGCCTGGAGGGCGTCCTTGGCGATGTCGACCAGGACCGGGCCGGGGCGGCCGGTGGAGGCGATGTGGAACGCCTGCGCGATGACCCGCGGGATGTCCTCGGCCTTGGTGACCAGGAAGTTGTGCTTGGTGACCGGCATGGTGATGCCGACGATGTCCGCCTCCTGGAAGGCGTCCGTGCCGATCGACGAGGAGGCGACCTGGCCGGTGATCGCCACCAGCGGCACCGAGTCCATGTGGGCGTCCGCGATCGGCGTCACCAGGTTGGTGGCGCCCGGGCCGGAGGTGGCCATGCAGACGCCGACCTTGCCGGTGGCCTGCGCGTAGCCGGTGGCCGCGTGGCCGGCGCCCTGCTCGTGGCGGACCAGGACGTGGCGCACCCGGGTCGAGTCCATCAGCGGGTCGTAGGCGGGAAGGATGGCACCGCCGGGAATGCCGAATACCGTGTCGGCGCCGACCTCCTCGAGAGAGCGGATGAGGGACTGCGCACCCGTGACGTGCTCGGGGGCGGAGTGCTGTCCTCCGGATCGGGGCCGCGGCTGCGGATGGTGGGCCCCGGTGGCCTGCTCGGTCATCGGCATTCTCTTCTCGATGCTGAGGGTTTTTGCGAGGTTTGGGCGGTGTTGGGCTGCTGCACGACAGGCGCCTGTGCAACAAAAAACCCCTCGTGCCGTAAGGCAAGCGAGGGGAGCGCGCCGGGTGTGTGGGCTGGGAGTTCCGGGTCCGTCCGGACGTCACCAGCGTCAGCCGACGCGCTTTCCAAGTACGAGAATTCGGGTGCGCATGGAACCGACCCTCTCCCCACCGCATACCGCGTGTCAAGCCGGTGGGACTGGAGTCTCATCATGTGAGCGGAGGGCGCTGGAGCCCCTCAGGACGGCCGTCACCCCGCTGGAGTACACCCGCCCCGTCGTCTCTCTCACGCCACCCGCGAACACGGGCTCGACAGGTCCGTGCGGCACCGCGCAGTGGCCGGAACCGAGCGCTCTGCGCAGCCGGTACTCCTCCAGCGGACCGGAGAACGCCATGCCCTGCCCGTGCGTGCAGCCCATCGCGCGCAGGGCGACGGCCTGCTCGGGCTGGTCCACCCCGACGGCCACGGACTGCAGCCCGAGATCGCCGGCGATGCGCAGCAGGCCGCTGGTGATCTTGTGCAGCCGCGCGGACTCGGCGACGCCCTCGACCAGGCAGCGGTCGAGTTTCAGCACGTCGACGGGGAGTCTGCGCAGGGCCGTGATCGCTCCGTGGCCGCCGCCGAAGCCGTCCAGCGCGATCCGGACGCCGAGCCGCCGCAGGGCCGACAGGCGCCGCTCCAGCTCGTCCGGCGAGACCCGGCAGTCGGTGTCGGACAGCTCGATCACCAGCGCACCGGACGGCAGTCGGTGCCGGGTCAGCAGCGCTTCCATCGAGCTGAGCGGCAGTGCGCGGTCGAGCAGCCGCCGGGCGCCGATCCGGACCGCCACCGGCACCGGCAGGCCGGCCGAGGCGCGCTCGGCGGCCTGGGCGACGGCCTCCTCGAGGATCCAGCGGTCCAGTTCCTGCGTCCTGTCGCTCTCCTCGGCCACGCGCAGGAACTCGGCCGGGGTGAACAGCACCCCCTGGGACGAGCGCCAGCGCGCCTGCGCCTCGACCGCCGTGATCCGGCCGTCCGACAGGCGCACCACCGGCTGGTGCAGCAGCGTGAACTCGCCGTCGTGCAGGGCCGCGCGCAGCCGCGTGGCGAGTTCGGCCTTTCGCACCACGTCCTGCTGCATCTGCGGCGCGTACAGCTCGACGCGGCCCTTGCCGCCCGCCTTGGCGCGGTACATGGCGAGGTCGGCGTTGCGCAGCAGTTCGCCCGCGCCGAGTCCCGGTTCGGCGAAGGCGACGCCGATGGAGGCGTTGACCCGGACATCGTTGCCGTCGATGAGGTACGGCTGGGAGAGCGTGGCCCTGAGGCGCTCGGCGAGCTCCATTATGTGGCGTTCGCGGGCGGAGCGGTCGCGGCCGCCGTCCCCGGCGATCAGGGCCGCGAACTCGTCGCCGCCGAGCCGGGAGGCCGTGTCGCCGTGCCGGACGGCGTCCTGGAGTCTGCGGGCGGCCTGGACGAGCAGTTCGTCCCCGGCCTGGTGCCCGATCGTGTCGTTGACGGCCTTGAAGCCGTCGAGGTCGATGAAGAGCACGGCCGTGCCGCGCAGCGCGGCCCCGCGGTCGGAGGACCGGCGGCCGGACAGGGCCTGCTGGACGCGCTTGGTGAACAGGGCGCGGTTGGGCAGGTCGGTGAGCGGGTCGTGTTCGGCGTTGTGCTGCAACTGCGCCTGCAGGCGCACTCTCTCGGTCACGTCCCGGCTGTTGAAGATGAGGCCGCCGTGGTGGCGGTTGACGGTGGACTCGACGTTGAGCCAGCCCCCGTCGCCGGAGCGGAACCGGCACTCGATGCGGGTGGTGGGCTCCTGGAGCGGGCTGGCGGCGAGGAAGCGGCGCGCCTCGTGCACCACGCGGCCCAGGTCCTCCGGGTGGATGAGGTTGGCCAGTTCCGTGCCCACCAGGTCCTCCGCGGGGCGTCCGTAGACCCCGGCGGCGGCCGGGGAGACGTAGCGGAGGATGCCGTTGGGCGCGGCGATCATGATGACGTCGCTGGAGCCCTGTACCAGGGAGCGGAAGTGGTTCTCCTTCTGCGCCAGTTCCTGGGTGAGGGTGATGTTGTCGAGCAGCATGATGCCCTGGCGCACCACGAGGGCGAGCACGACCGTGCCGCCGGTCAGCAGCACCACGCGGTCGACGCTGCGGCCGCTGAGTACGTTGTAGAGGATGCCCAGCGTGCAGACGGCGGCGGCGAGGTAGGGCGTGAGGGCGGCCAGCGAGCCGGCGATCGGCCGGGCGGCGGGGTACCGGCCGGGCTCGCCCGGCTGCGGCGGCGCGGGGTGCCCGGGTGGGCCGCCCCGCCCGCCCGGCAGGTGCTCGCGCATCACACGCGTGTGCCCGTCGTGACCGCCACGCCCGTCGTGACCGCCATGCTCGCCGTGGCCGCCACGCCCGTCGTGGCCGCCATGCTCGCCGGGCCCGGTGTGCCGGTCGTGCCCGCCGTGCCAGTCGTGCCGGCCGGACTCCGGACCGCCGGACTCCCGGCCGCCGGACTCCGGGCCACCGCCGGTCTCCTGTTGCGCGCGCCGGGACGCGGCCCAGGGGGCGTAGGCGAGGAGCAGGGAGCCGGCGAACCAGCCCGCGTCGAGCAACTGGCCGGAGTGGTAGCTGTCGTGCAGCAGCGGCGAGGTGAACAGCGCGTCGCACATCACGGTCAGGGCGAGCGCGCCGATGGCGGTGTTGACCGCCGTGCGGTTGACCGCGGAGCGCCTGAAGTGCAGCGCGAGAACCATGCTGACCAGGGCGATGTCCAGCAGCGGGTAGGCCAGCGACAGGGCGGTGCAGGCGACGCTGGGTCCGTCGAACCGGGCGGCCTGGGCGAGTGCGAGGCTCCAGGAGAGCGTGAGCAGCGAGCCGCCGATCAGCCACGCGTCCAGCGCCAGGCACACCCAGCCCGCCTTCGTCACGGGCCGCTTGGCGAGCACCAGCAGCCCCACGATGGCGGGCGGCGCGAAGCACAGGAAGAACAGGTCGGCGTAACTGGGGCTGGGCACGGGCCGTTTCAGGACGACCTCGTACCATCCCCAGACCCCGTTGCCCAGCGCCGCCATGGCGGAGGACAGGGCGAACAGCGTCCAGGCCGGCCGGAAGCGGACGCGGCGGTCGCGGGCGTACAGCCCGCAGGACACGGCGGCGGTGGCCGCGGCGGCGCTGAGCCCGAAGTCGCCCATGATCAGCGCGACTTCGTCGGATCCCCAGCCGACGGCGGACCCGACGGCGTACGCCGCGCAGACCAGGGCCAGCACGAGCTGGCGGACCAGGCACGGTCCGCCGACGGCCGCACGGCGACGCGGCGGCGCACCCGGGGAGCACCGCGGCCGCGGCACTCCGTCGACGGTGGTCGTGGGAGGCGGCGGCGAGGTCACCGGATCCTCCAGGTCCGCTCGGCTCCCGCGTCCCACAGCTCCCGGTGGGCCGGATGCGCCTGCCGCCGACGGCTGTTGTGCCTGTGGTGGTGATGGCTGTGCCGGCAGCCGTGACCGGTGTGGTGACCGCGTCGGCGTGCGGCCGCGCGCCAGGGTCGCCGCCGGCGGCTCCGCCGCGTCGGATCGTTCGTCCATAGGCCGTGCATCGCCCGTCGCCCCCCTCACAGTCTCAAGTCCGTCCCCGGCGCCGAACGGTGCGCGGCGCAGCCCCTGTCGGGACGATACACCAGGATCGTCACTCAGGGACATAGCTCCTCTACGCTCCGTGACGACCTGCGGCGATACGCGCACGCACCGCTTCCAAGGGATTGCGGAGGGTACCGGAAGCGGATTACGCGCCTGTTGCGCCGGTGGAGCGCGGCGCCCGGGCCACCCGCGTCACGCCTCGTTCGCGCCTGTTGTAAGGATCACGTTGCGCAGCGGCTCCCGGTTCACGAACCGGTTCAACTGGTCCGCCAGCAGGCGCTTGGCGCGCGGCAGGTAGGCGGAGGTGGGTCCGCCGACGTGCGGGCTGATCAGCACGCCCGGAGCACGCCACAGGGGGTGGTCGCGGGGCAGCGGCTCGGGGTCGGTGACGTCGAGGGCCGCGGTGATGCGGCCGCTCTCCAGCTCCGTGAGCAGCGCCTTGGTGTCGACGACGGGGCCGCGGGCGACGTTCACCAGGAGCGCGCCGTCCTTCATCCGGGCCAGGAAGCCGGCGTCGACCAGGTGGCGGGTGGTCTCGGTGAGCGGCGTGGACAGGACGACGACGTCCGCCTCGGGAAGCAGGGCGGGCAGGTCGGTGAGCGGATGCACCGGACCGCGCTCCGTGGTGCGTGCGGAGCGCGCGACGCGCACCACCCGCGCGACCTCGAAGGGAACGAGCCGGTCCTCGATCGCGGACCCGATCGAGCCGTACCCCACGATGAGGACGCTCCGGTCGGCCAGCGCGGGCCGGAACCCGCCGAGCCACTCCCCGCGTTCCTGTGCCCGCACGAAGTCGGGGATGCCGCGCAGCGACGCGAGGACGAGCGCGAGCGCGAGTTCGCCGGTGCTCGCCTCGTGCACGCCCTGCGCGTTGCACAGTCGCACGCCTGGACGCAGGTGCCCGAGCCCGGGCACCACGTGGTCGATGCCGGCCGTCAGCGTCTGCACGACCCGCACACCGCTCATCGCGGGCAGCGGACGTACGCCGACCGGACTGGGCTTCATGTAGGGGACGACGTAGAAGACGCAGTCGGCGGGGTCCGCGGGGAACTCCTCGCCGCCGTCCCAGAAGCGGTATTCCGGCCCCTCGGGGAGCCCTTCGATGTCGTCCGGCGGGATGGGAAGCCACACGTCAGCAGTCATGCCAGGAGGCTATGTCAGGTTCCTGGCGGCGCAGAGGTTAGGTTGGGGGCCGGGAAAGGGAGGGTCACGAGCAGGTGGAGCGCAGGACGATCGGCGCGGGGCCACTCGCGGTGGGGGCCGTCGGCCTCGGGTGCATGCCGATGAGCTGGGCGTACAGCGGGTCGCGGCAGCGGGGCGACGAGTCGCTCAGGGCGGTGCACCGGGCGCTGGACCTGGGCTCGACGCTCCTGGACACCGCCGACATGTACGGTCCCTTCACCAACGAGCTGCTGCTGGGGCGGGTGTTGAAGGAGCGGCGCCGGGACGCCTTCGTCTCGACGAAGGTCGGTCTGCTGGTGGGCGAGCAGCACATCGTGGCCAACGGCCGCCCCGGCTATGTGAAGCGGGCCTGCGACGCCTCCCTCAGACGCCTCCAGACGGACGTCATCGACCTCTACCAGCTGCACCGCGCGGATCCCGAGGTCCCGGTCGAGGAGACGTGGGGCGCGATGGCGGATCTCGTCCGGGCCGGGAAGGTACGGGCGCTGGGGCTGTGCGCGGTGGGCGCGCGTGGCGGCCGGCGGTCCGGCGGCGGGCTGCACGACGCCACGCTCCGGCAGTTGCACCGGGTGCAGCAGGTCTTCCCGGTGAGCGCGGTCGAGGCCGAGCTGTCGGTGTGGTCGCCGGAGGCGCTGGAGTCGCTGCTGCCGTGGTGCGAGGCGCGCGGTGTCGGCTTCCTGGCGGCGATGCCGCTCGGCAACGGCTTCCTGACCGGCACGCTCACCCCCGGCGAGGGCTTCGAACCGGATGACATCCGCGCCCGCCACCCCCGCTTCACCGCGGAGATGATGGCGGCGAACCAGCCGATCGTGGTCGGCCTGCGCCGGATCGCGGCGCGGCACGGCGCCGACGTGACGCCCGCGCAGGTGGCGCTGGCGTGGGTGCTGGCGCAGGGCCGGCACGTGGTCCCGGTGCCGGGGACGAAGCAGGAGCGGTGGGCGGCCGAGAACTCGGCGGCGTCCGCCCTCCGGCTCACGGCCGAGGACCTCGCGGACCTGGCCCGGCTGCCGCCGGCCCAGGGGTCCTGGGACTGAAGCGGGGGCCCGGCGGGCGGCCGCGGTACGGGCCCGGCGGGCAGCCTCGGTAACAGGCGGGCGGGGCACGGGCCCGGCGGGCAGCCTCGGTACAGGCCCGGTCGGGCAGCCGGGACGGCGGCGGTACGAGCCCAGCGGGCAGCCGGGACGACGACGGTACGAGCCCAGCGGGCAGCCGGGACGACGGCGGTACGAGCCCGGCGGGCAGCCGGGACGACGGCGGTACGGGCCCGGCGGGCAGCCGCGGTAACAGGCGGGCGGGCGGGGCGGTGGCGGTACGGGTTCGCCGGACCGGGAACCCGTGCGGCGCGAACGGTGTATGACAAGGAGAACGGACTGCCGCTGCGCGCCGCCTCGAAGGGACCAAGAACGTGCGACGACGAGCTGTGCCGGCCATGTGGGCCGCGACCGCGCTCCTGCTCACGGCCGGCTGCTCCTCCGGGTCGGGCGGGCTGCCGCCGGGCACCGGCGGCACCGCCCCGACCACGGCGACCGCGCCGTCCTCGCCCTCGCCCTCGCCCTCGCGGCAGACGGCCGGCCAGGTGCCGCCCGCCAAGGGCTCGGTCAAGGTGCTGCGCACCGTCGCCGAGGGCCTGGACACGCCGTGGGGCCTGGCCCCGCTGCCCGAGGGCGGCCTCCTGGTCTCCTCGCGCGACCAGGGGACGATCACCCGGATAGACACCCGGACGGGCAGGAAGACCGAGCTGGGCAAGGTGTCCGGGGTCGCCCCGGCCGGAGAGGGCGGCCTGCTGGGCATAGCCCTGTCCCCCGACTACGCCTCCGACCACATGATCTACGCCTGCTTCACCTCGGCCTCGGACAACCGCATCGTGCGCATGCTGTACGACGAGAAGAAGCCGGCCGGCGAGCAACTGGGCGCCCCCGACACGGTGTTCAGGGGCATCCCCAAGGGCGTGATCCACAACGGCGGCCGGATCGCCTTCGGCCCGGACGGAATGCTGTACGTGGGCACGGGCGAGACCGGCGACCGGGGACTGGCCCAGGACACCAAGTCGCTGGGCGGCAAGATCCTGCGCCTGACGCCGGAGGGCGAGCCGGCGCCGGGCGACCCGTTCCCGGGCTCGCCGGTGTACTCCTACGGCCACCGCAACGTGCAGGGTCTCGCGTGGGACGCGAAGCAGCGCCTGTTCGCCTCCGAGTTCGGCCAGAACACCTGGGACGAGCTGAACGCGATCAGGCCGGGCGGCAACTACGGCTGGCCGAAGGCCGAGGGCCGGTCGTCCGACCCGAAGTACCGCAACCCGATCGCGCAGTGGCACACCGACGACGCCTCCCCCAGCGGCATCGCCTGGGTCGACGGCGTGATCTGGATGGCTTCCCTGCGGGGTGAACGCCTGTGGCGCGTCCCCCTGAACGGCACCGCGACATCGGCGAAGCCGCAGTCCTTCCTCAAGGGCGAGTACGGCCGGCTGCGGACCGTGGCCCCGGCGGGCGACGGCAGGCTGTGGCTGGTGACGAGCGAGACGGACGGGCGCGGCACCCCCAGCAGCGGCGACGACCGGATCCTGGAACTCAAGGTGACCTAGCGGGCCTTCAGGATCCTTCCGGGGGATCCCGCTCCTCGCCCCGGTCCTCCGGGGTGGTCCGCCGCGCCGCGGGCGGCCGGACGACGACCTTCCCGGAGGAGAGGTCTATCGGGCCGCGGCCGGGATCCTGGTCACCGACGTCCTCCCGGGTCAGCTCCAGCCGGTTCTGCTCGTCCCGGGTGTGCTTGCGGCCGGGCGCGAACAGTTCCTCGAACATGTTGAACACGGGGCCTCCCCCTGCCGGTCCTGACAGCGTACGCCCGGCCGGTCACAGCGGGGCGGCGAGCAGGTCGGCGGGGAACAGTCCCAGCCGGTGGGCCACGGCCGCCGGCTCCCCCTCCTCGAGACGCCGAGCCTGGCCGGGATGTTCGACGGCCTCGGCCGTTGGCCGGGGCGCCCCGAATGCGGTCGGACGGCCGCCCCCGAATGCGGTCGGGCGGCCGCCCCCCCGGTACGGCCGCCCGACCGGGCCCCGCGCTCCTGTGGTGGCGCGGGCGGAGCGGAGCCGGCCGGGGCCGGGACTGTGCGCCTCGCCCGCGGCGCCTTCGCGGCGTGCGGCGGGCGGCGCGGCGGCGCGGCGGCGGACGGCCTCCCGGGCCAGCGGCTCGTTCTCGGCCCGCCGGATCAGCTCGGCGGTGCGGATCTGCTGGAGTTCGGAGTCGTACATGGGGTGTCCCTCGGAGACGTCGGTTCTCGGCCTCGCTCGGTGCGATGCCTCGACCTTCGTCCCCCAGGGGGGTGCGCCACATCGGGAGAGTTCCGCATCTTCGGGTCCGGGCCGGGGCCCCGGACGCGAGTAAGGGGCCTCAGGACGTCCGTCAGGTGCTCACGGATGCCCCGAGACCCCTCAGGATCGGCGGTGACTAGCTCGCGGACGGCAGTCCGAGCAGGACGTCGGTGTACTTCAGGACGGCCAGCAGCAGGCCGATCACGCCCAGCGAGACGCCCGCCCAGGCGACCGACTTGATCCACGGCGCCTGCGGCTTGCCGGGGGCTCCGAAGGCCGGCCGGGCGAGGACGAAGACGCCGACGACCAGCGCGGCCAGGGCGAAGAGGCCGCCCCACAGCGCGGTGGTCTGCCAGGCGTCGCCGTAGACCTCCTTGATCTGCTTGGCGACGCCCGCGTTCGACGCGGTGCCCAGCTGGCCGATGAGCGTCTCGCGCGCGGAGGCGACGGTCCCCACCCAGCTGCCGGTCAGCGAGACGACGCCCAGCGCGGCGGAGACGACGGCGCCCGCGCCCTGGCCGACGCCCGTGGGGCCCGCCTCCTGGGCGGTGGCGCCCGCGGCGGCGCCCGCGCCGGTCGTGCCGTCGGCGGCGGGGGTCCCGGTGAGGTCCTCCCTCTCGTCGCCGGGCTTCACTTCGTTGGCCTCGGGCCCGGTCTCGTCCACTGTCTTCGTTCCCATGCCTCGCACCGTACGGACGCTCTCTGAGAGCAACCTTAATGATCGTTGTCGGCGGCACGCGCGCGCGCCGCGCGCCATTCGGGGGCCAGGATCGACCACACCTCGAGGTCGTGCCGTACCCCACGATAGGGGTGCGCCTCCCGGCGCACTCCGTCGCGGGTCATTCCGAGGCGCCGGGCGACGTTCAGGCTGGCCTGGTTGCCGGAGGCGGCGACCCACTCGACGCGGTGGATGCCGCGCTGTTCGACGGCGTGGTCGATGAGCACGCGCATCGCGCGCGTGACGAGCCCGCGGCCGGTGCCGGCGGGCTCCAGCCAGCAGCCGACCTCGCAGTTGCCGTTGACCGCGTCGAAGTTGAGGAAGAGCACCCCGCCGACGAGCTTGCCGTCCAGCCACAGGCCGTGCAGGGAGGCGCTGTCGGCGGCGCGCAGGTCGGCGTAGCGCTGGAGCATGGCCCGCGCGGAGGCCAGGTCGGTCTCCTTCGAACCGAAGGAGATGAACTGCCCGACGAAGTCCCGGCCCCGGTCCAGGTGCGCCAGGAACTCCTCGGCGTGCCACGGCTCCAGGGGCCGCAGTTCGGCTCCGTCGTCACCCAGGGACATCGTGTACATCCCGATCCCGCTCCTTCGCCAGTACCTCGGCCGCCTCGGCGTCCGGGCCCGTGCCGGTGCCCGTGCCCGCCGCGGCCAGCCTCTCATGGGCGGCGCGGCACCCGGGCGGCTCGATGCTGATGCGGGGCAGCCGGGCGTCGAGCCGGCGCGGCAGCCACCAGTTGGCGCTGCCCAGCAGGTGCATCAGGGCGGGGACGAGGAGGGTGCGCAGCACGAAGGCGTCGAGGGCGACCGCGGCGGCGAGCGCGATGCCGAACATGGCGATCACCCGGTCGCCGCTGAGCACGAAGGCGAGGAAGACGGAGATCATGATGACCGCGGCGGAGTTGATCACGCGGCCGGTCTCGGCGAGCCCGACCCGGACGGCGCGCCGGTTGTCCCCGGTCTCCAGCCACTCCTCGTACATCCGGCTGACCAGGAAGACCTGGTAGTCCATGGACAGTCCGAACAGGACGGACACCATGATCACGGGGAGGAACGGCTCGACGGGTCCGGCGCGGCCCAGTCCCAGCAGGTCGCTCCCCCAGCCCCACTGGAAGATCACCACCACGACGCCGAAGGCGGCGGCGACCGCGGCGACGTTCATCGCGGCGGCCTTGACCGGTATGGCCACGGACCGGAAGGCGAGCAGCAGGAGCAGGCAGCCCAGGCCGATGACCACGCCGACGAAGAGCGGCAGTTTGCCGACGATGACACCGGCGAAGTCGTCGTAGCTCGCCGTGACGCCGCCGACCTGGAGGTCGAGCGAGGTGCCGGTCTCGGCGCGCGGCAGGACCTCGGTGCGCAGCCGGTGGACGAGGTCGCTGGTCCGCTGCGACTGCGGCGCCGACTCCGGGACGACGGTGACGTAGGCGGCGGTGCCGGCGGCGTCGTACGTCACCGGGGTCACCGACGCGATGCCCTCGGTGGCGCGCAGGGTGGCGTCGAGGCTGTCGAGGGCGAGCTTGTCCTCGGCGCCGCCGACCCGGGTGACGAGGGTCAGCGGGCCGTTGACGCCGGGGCCGAAGCCGGCGGCGAGGAGGTCGTAGGCCTGGCGGGTGGTGGACGACTTCGGGTCGTTGCCCTGGTCGGAGGTGCCCAGGCGGAGGGAGAGCGTGGGCAGCGCGAGGACGGTGATCACGGCCAGCGCGAGGGCGCCGAGCAGCTTGGGGCGGCGCTCGACCAACGCCGACCAGCGGGCGGCGAACCCGGTGGGCAGTTCGGGTTCGGGTCCGTACCGGGTGAGCCGCTGCCGTTCGCGCCGGCCGAGGGCGCGCATGCCGATGAGGGACAGCAGGGCGGGCAGCAGGGTGACGGAGGCGGCGACGGTGAGGACGACGGTCAGCGAGGCGGCGATCGCGACGCCGTTGAGGAAGTTCAGCCTGAGGATCAGCATGCCCAGCAGGGCGATGCAGACCGTCGCGCCCGCGAACACCACGGCCCGTCCGGTGGTGGCCACGGCGTCCGTGACCGCCTCGGTGACGGTCAGTCCGCGTTTGAGTCCGCGCCGGTGCCGGGTGACGATGAACAGTGCGTAGTCGATGCCGACGCCGAGGCCGATCAGCACGCCGAGCATGGGCGCGAAGTCGGCCACCGTCATGACGTGGCCGAGCAGCACGATTCCCGCGTACGCGGTGCCGACGCCGACCAGCGCGGTGGCGACGGGCAGCAGGGAGGCGGCGAGGGAGCCGAAGGCGAGGAACAGCACGACCGCGGCGACCAGCACGCCGACGCCCTCGGCGAGGTGCCCGCCCAGGGGCTCGGTGAGCGCGACGGCGCTGCCGCCGAGCTCGACCCGGAGCCCGTCGGTCCGGGCGGCCTCGGCCGCGGCGACGACGGCCCGCGCCTGGCCGGCGTCGATGTCCTCGACCCGGTCCGCGAAGGTGACCGTGGCGTACGCCGTGTGCCCGTCGGCGCTGATGCGGCCCGCCCCCTGCGCGCCGTAGGGGCTGGTCACGGAGGCGACGCCGGGCAGGCCGCCGATCCGGTCGAGGGTCCGGGTCATCGTCTGGACGACGTCGGCGGCGCGGACGGTACCGGACGTGGTGTGCCAGACGACGGTGTCGCTGTCGCCGCCCAGGCCGTCGAAGTTCTCCTGGAGCAGCCGGTTCGCGCGGCCCGACTCGGTGCCGGAGACCTCGTAGTCGTTGGAGTACGCGGAGCCGGCGACGACGGCGGCCGCGGCCGTGCCGCCGAGGGCGAGGAGCCAGATCAGCACCGCGACCAGGCGGTGCCGGACACACCAGCGTGCTAGGGCTGCCACGACGTGCTCCCAGGGTGACTGTCTGTGAGATCTTTGACCGGGAACAGTCGTTCATGACATGAACAGCCCGCAAAGAACGCATGTGCAATGTGTTAAACACTCTTGCAGGCGAAATTGATCGTTTGAGCCACTCGTGGGACGAATCACAGGAGCGGGAGGAAGATCACAGGACAGTAACGACCCCGCTGCCGCCTCTTGGCGGGCGTACCTCTTACGGGTGAGAGAACGGGAGGCGGGGCAAGATTTTGAGGCATCGGTCCGGCTCCGGCGTATCCCTGTGCGCTGCGATGGACCCCCCGGACACAAGGAGCCCGTTCACCGATGTCGGACACCGCACTCGAGACCTCGACCGACGACCTCGCCGGCCGGCCGGCCCACCCCCGGTTCCCGCGCAGCAATCACTACGACGTCCGCTGGACGATCGACAACCAGATGGGGCCGCACGCCCTGTGGCTGCTGGAATGGCTGGCCCCCGCGCTCGGTCTGGACTCGCTGCGCCCGGGCGCGCGGGTGCTGGACCTGGGCTGCGGCCGCGCCATGACCTCCGTCTTCCTCGCCCGGGAGTACGGCGTCCAGGTCACCGCGGCGGATCTGTGGGTGGACCCCGACGACAACGCGCGCCGGGTCGCCGAGGCGGGCTTCGCCGACCGGGTGCTGCCGCTGCGCGCCGAGGCGCACGAGCTGCCCTTCAGCGAGGGCACCTTCGACGCGATCGTGAGCATCGACGCCTACCACTGCTTCGGCACCGACGACCTCTACCTGCCCACCCTGACCCGGCTGCTGAAGCCGGGCGGGCGGATCGGCGTGGTCGTGCCGGGGCTGCGGGAGGAGATCGAGGGGGCCGAGCCGCCCGGGCATCTGGCGCCGTACTGGGATCCGGGGTTCTGGGCGTTCCACTCGCCCGCCTGGTGGCGCCGGAACTGGACGCGCACGGGCGCGGTGACCGTGGAGACGGCGGACTGGCTGGCGGACGGCTGGCGCGACTGGCTGCTGTGGAGCGAGGTGTGCGCGCAGGAGAGCACCGACGAGGTCATGGCGCGGACGGCGCGCGACTCGGTGGACCTCCTGAGGGCCGACGCGGGACGCCTGCTCGGTTTCACCCGCGTCGTGGGACGCCACGGCTGAGCGAACGGGTACGGCCCCGGAGGACCTCAGTGGTCCTCCGGGGCCGTGTGCGGCTGTCTCCCGGTGCGGGTCGGCTCAGCCCTCGGCGACGCCCAGCTTCTCCAGGATCAGTTCCTTGACGCGGGCCGCGTCGGCCTGACCGCGGGTGGCCTTCATCACGGCGCCGACCAGGGCGCCGGCCGCGGCCACCTTGCCGCCGCGGATCTTGTCCGCGACGGCCGGGTTGCCGGCGATGGCCTCGTCGACGGCGGCGGTGAGCTCGCCCTCGTCGGAGACGACCTTCAGACCGCGCTTGTCGACGACCTCGTCCGGGGTGCCCTCGCCCGCGAGGACGCCCTCGATGACCTGGCGGGCCAGCTTGTCGTTCAGGTCGCCGGCAGCCACCAGCTCGCTGACCCGGGCCACCTGCTCGGGCGTGATGGCCAGTTCGTCCAGCGTCTTGCCGGACTCGTTGGCGCTGCGCGCGAGTTCGCCCATCCACCACTTGCGCGCGGAGGCCGCGTCGGCGCCCGCGTCGATCGTGGCGACGATCGGCTCCAGGGCGCCGGCGTTGAGGATGGCCTGCATGTCGGTGGCGCTGACGCCCCACTCCTCGCGCAGCCGGTTGCGGCGCACCAGCGGCAGCTCCGGCAGCGCGGCGCGGATCTCCTCGACCCACTCGCGCGACGGCGCCACCGGCACCAGGTCCGGCTCGGGGAAGTACCGGTAGTCCTCGGCCTCTTCCTTGACCCGGCCCGATGTCGTCGACCCGGTGTCCTCGTGGAAGTGCCGGGTCTCCTGCACGATGGTGCCGCCGGAGGACAGCACGGCCGCGTGCCGCTGGATCTCGAAGCGGGCCGCCCGCTCCACCGAGCGCAGCGAGTTGACGTTCTTCGTCTCCGAGCGGGTGCCGAACTTCTCGGCGCCCTTCGGCATCAGCGACAGGTTCACGTCGCAGCGCATCTGGCCCATCTCCATGCGGGCCTCGGAGACGCCCAGCGCCTTGATCAGCTCGCGCAGCTCACGGACGTAGGCCTTGGCCACCTCGGGAGCCCGGTCACCGGCGCCGACGATCGGCTTGGTGACGATCTCGATGAGCGGGATGCCGGCGCGGTTGTAGTCGAGGAGCGAGTGCGAGGCGCCGTGGATACGGCCGGTGGCGCCGCCGACGTGCGTCGACTTGCCGGTGTCCTCCTCCATGTGGGCGCGCTCGATCTCCACGCGGAAGGTCTCGCCGTCCTCCAGCTGCACGTCGAGGTAGCCGTCGAAGGCGATCGGCTCGTCGTACTGGGAGGTCTGGAAGTTCTTCGGCATGTCCGGATAGAAGTAGTTCTTCCGGGCGAAGCGGCACCACTCGGCGATCTCGCAGTTCAGCGCGAGACCGATCTTGATCGCGGACTCGACGCCGGTCGCGTTGACGACCGGGAGCGCGCCGGGCAGGCCGAGGCAGACCGGGCAGGTCTGGGTGTTCGGGTCGGCGCCGAGCGTGGTCGAGCAGCCGCAGAACATCTTGGTGTCGGTGCCGAGTTCGACATGGACCTCGAGGCCCATGACGGGGTCGTACGACGCCAGCGCGTCCTCGTACGACACCAGGTCGGTCGTGGTGGTCACGGTGAAACTTCCCTCTCAGCCCAGCAGGACGTCGTCGTCGCCCAGCCGCTTCAGTTCGCGGTACAGGATGGCGAGGCCGGTGACGATCGCGACCGCGGAGACGGTGGCGTCGATCAGCCGGAGCGTGTCCTGCTCGGCGCGGGCCTTCTTGATCTGCTTGGCGACACCGAACGCGCCGAACGCGGTGGTGGCAATCGACAGGTACGTACCGGACTTGGACTTCTTGAAGTCCTTGGCCTTGGACAGCTTGCTCACAGCGACGGAGCCTCCTCCAGCAGCGGGTGGCCCCACCTTTCCATGAACGCGGCCTCGACGGCGGCGCCGACCTTGTAGAGCCGGTCGTCCTTCATGGCCGGGGCGATGATCTGCAGGCCGACCGGGAGGTTGTCCTCCGGGGCGAGGCCGCAGGGCAGGGACATGGCCGCGTTGCCCGCCAGGTTGGTCGGGATGGTGCACAGGTCGGCCAGGTACATCGCCATCGGGTCGTCGGCGCGCTCGCCGATGGGGAAGGCGGTGGTGGGCGTGGTCGGCGAGACGATCACGTCGACCTGCTCGAAGGCCTTCTCGAAGTCGCGCGTGATGAGCGTGCGCACCTTCTGGGCGCTGCCGTAGTAGGCGTCGTAGTACCCGCTGGAGAGGGCGTACGTGCCGAGCATGATGCGGCGCTTGACCTCGGGACCGAAGCCCGCCTCACGGGTGAGGGAGGTGACCTCCTCGGCGGAGTGCCCGCCGTCGTCGCCGACGCGCAGGCCGTAGCGCAGGCCGTCGAAACGGGCCAGGTTGGAGGAGCACTCGGACGGCGCGATCAGGTAGTACGCCGACAGCGCGAGGTCGAAGGACGGGCAGTCCAGCTCGACGATCTCGGCGCCCAGCTCCTTCAGCAGCGCGACCGACTCGTCGAAGCGCTGGATGACGCCGGCCTGGTAGCCCTCGCCGCGGAACTGCTTGACGACGCCGACGCGCATGCCCGCCACGCTGCCGTTGCGTGCGGCCTCGACGACCGGCGGGACCGGGGCGTCGATGGAGGTCGAGTCGAGCGGGTCGTGTCCGGCGATGACCTCGTGCAGCAGGGCCGCGTCGAGGACGGTGCGGGCGCAGGGGCCGCCCTGGTCGAGGGAGGACGAGAAGGCGACCATGCCGAAGCGGGACACCGCGCCGTACGTCGGCTTCACGCCGACCGTGCCGGTGACGGCGGCGGGCTGGCGGATGGAGCCGCCGGTGTCGGTGCCGATGGCGAGCGGCGCCTGGAAGGAGGCGAGCGCGGCGGAGGAGCCGCCGCCGGAGCCGCCGGGGATCCTGGTGAGGTCCCAGGGGTTGCCGGTGGGCCCGAAGGCGCTGTTCTCCGTCGAGGACCCCATGGCGAACTCGTCCATGTTGGTCTTGCCGAGGATGACGACGTCGGCGGCCTTCAGCTTCTTGGTGAGGGTCGCGTCGTACGGCGGGATCCAGCCCTCGAGGATCTTCGAGCCGACGGTCGTGGGCACGCCCTCGGTGGTGAAGATGTCCTTGAGCGCGAGGGGGACGCCGGCCAGCGGGCCGAGCTTCTCCCCGTTGGCCCGCTTCTCGTCGACGGCGCGGGCCTGGGCCAGCGCGCCCTCGCGGTCGACGTACAGGAAGGCGTGCACCTTCTCGTCGACGGCCTCGATGCGGGCCAGGTGCGCCTCGGTGACCTCGACGGCCGTGAGTTCGCCGGAGGCGATCTTCGCGGCGGTCTCGGCGGCCGTGAGCTTGACGATGTCCGTCATGGGATCAGTCCTCCCCCAGGATCTGCGGCACCTTGAAACGCTGCTGCTCCTGGGCAGGGGCGCCGGAGAGCGCCTGCTCGGGGGTGAGCGAGGGACGGACCTCGTCCGGGCGCATGACGTTCGTCAGCGGGAGCGGGTGCGAGGTCGGCGGTACGTCTTGGTCGGCGACCTCGCTGACGCGGGCGACCGCGCCGATGATGTCGTCGAGCTGTCCCGCGAAGTGTTCGAGCTCTTCGGGCTTCAGCTCCAGACGCGCCAGCCGGGCGAGGTGGGCGACCTCCTCGCGCGTGATGCCAGGCATGCAGCGTTCCTCTGGGGTGAGTGTGTGTGGTTTGGCCCAATCCTATGGGTCGGGGGCGGGTGACCGTGAAACGGTTCGCCTCCACCGCCCCGGCCCGGCCCCGGCGGCCGTGCCGGGCCCCGCTCCTCGGCGGCCGAGCGGGCGGGTTTTCACTCGGCGGCCGGCAGGGCGGCCTTCGGGCGCTGCCAGCCCCGGGATCCGCGCGCCCGCAGCCAGGCCGTGGTCTCCTCGGGCGGCATGGCGGCGGCCACCAGCCAGCCCTGTACGGCGTCACAGCCGAGGTCGCGCAGGCGCTCCCAGGTCTCGTCGTCCTCGACGCCCTCGGCGACGACGAGCAGCCCGAGGGAGTGCGCGAGGTCGACCGTGCAGCGGACGATCTCCGCGTCCTCCGTGTCCACCGCGAGGCGCGCCACGAAGGACCGGTCGATCTTCAGCTCGCTGACCGGCAGCCGCCGCAGGTGCACCAGCGAGGAGTAGCCGGTGCCGAAGTCGTCCAGGGACATCTTCACGCCGTGCCCGGTCAGCGCGGCGAGCGTGTCGGCGGCGCGCTGCGGGTCCTCCAGCAGCACATGCTCGGTGATCTCCAGTTGCAGGGCGCCCGCCGGGACGCCGTGCCGGGCCAGTCGCGCCGCCACCGACCCCGCGAACCCGGGGATGTGGACGTCGCGCGGGGAGACGTTCACCGCGACCGGCACGAACAGCCCCTGCGACCGCCACCGGGCGACCTGCCCGAGCGCCGTCTCCAGCACGTACTCCGTGAGGTGCGGCATCAGCCCGGAGGACTCGGCGATCGCTATGAACTCGTCCGGCGGCACCTTGCCCCGCTCGGGGTGGACCCATCGCACCAGCGCCTCGAGCCCGGCGACCTGGCCGTCGAAGCGGACCTTGGGCTGGTAGTGCAGCTGCACCTCGTGCGCGTCCAGGGCACGCCGCAGGTCCCCCAGCAGTCCGAGCCGGTCGGGCGTGTTCGAGTCCCGCTTGGACTCGTAGGCCTCGACGCCGGTGCGGTCCCGCTTCGCCTGGTACATCGCCACGTCCGCGCGCCGCAGCATCCCCTCGGCGTCCAGGGCGTGGTCGGGGAAGACGGCGACGCCCGCGCTGGCCTCCAGGACGAGGGTGAGCCCGTCGAGGTCGAGCGGGGAGCTGAGCGCGGCGACCAGGCCGCGGGCCACCCGGGTCGCGGACGTCGTGGAGTCGGCGACGGGCAGTAACACGGCGAACTCGTCGCCGCCGAGCCGCGCGGCCTCCGCCCCGCGCGGCAGCGCCACCCGCAGCCGGTCGGCGATCTGCAGCAGCAGCCGGTCGCCGGCGAGATGGCCGAGCGTGTCGTTGACCGACCGGAAGCGGTCGAGGTCGATGAGCATCAGGGCGGAGCGGACGCCGATGCGTTCGGCGTCGTCCAGCGCGGTCCAGATGCGCTCCAGCAGCCACTGCCGGTTGGGCAGCCCGGTCAGCGGGTCGCGCAGCTGCTCCTCCGCGCGGGCGCGGGCGATCCACAGGGTGGAGTCGAGGGCGATCAGCGGGATGGCGAACAGCGGCAGCAGCACGGGCTGGGCGGTGGCCACCACGCAGACCAGCGGGGCGATGCCGAGCAGCGCGACCGCTACCAGGCCCTGCCGGACCAGGGCGGTGCGGGCGACGGTGGGCACGCCGCCGCGGGGGGCGTTCAGGTACCACAGCAGGGTGCGGGTGACCGCGAGGTAGGCGACGGCGACCAGCACCACCGCGGGGGCGGTGTACAGGGTCCAGGTGCCCGGGTCCCAGGGCGTCTCCACCGACGGCACCCGTCCGAAGGCGCCCAGCACCAGGGCTCCGGCGCCGATGCCGAGGATGTCCACGGAGCCGTGCAGCACGCCCTGCCGCCAGCGGCCCCGCCGGGCGACGCCGACCAGGACGACGACGCTGAGGCTGACCATGCCGGCGGGCACCCAGCCGTACAGCATCAGGACGGCGAGGGTGAGCGCGGCGCCGGAGCCGGTGCCGCCCCACCAGCGGGACCGCCCGAGCATGACCAGGTGGCCGACGATGACGCCGGTCAGCACCGCCAGGGACCAGCCGACGGGGCCGTCCGGGAAGAGGGCGTGGCTGCCGGTGAACGCCCGGTAGAAGCCGGCGCCGAGGACGAACCCGGCGACCGCGACGATCGCGGCGGGCAGCGCCGGCCAGGACGGGTGGCGTTCGGTGTCGGCGTCCGGCGGTCCGGACGCGGGCACCGCGGTGAACTGCCGGACGCCCCGGCCGTCCGCCGCGGGGTACCGTCCGGTGGCGCTCTCCCGCCCGCCCGGGCGCTCCGAAGCCCGCACGCCCCGCCGGCCCGCCCACCGGACGCCGGTCACCCGGCCCCGGCGCAGCCATGATTCCGGGGCGGCGCTCTCGGTCGGTTCCATTCGCGTCCCTCTCACAGCCGGCGGTGCCCACGCCCCGCGGCCCGATGCCCGACGACCGCCAACGGCACCGCGTCGGAAAACCCTTGCCGCGTCCTCACGAACCCGTCGAGGGCCCGTCGAGGACAGCGGGGATGCCCCGGCCGCGGCTGGGCACGGCAGGCGCACCTCTCAACAGTAGGCCGCAGAAGGCTTTCACGGGCGGCGGTCGCCTACGGTCGCCCGAATGCGCCCCCGCCACCCGTATGCATCTGATATGCGCCGATCGGGTGGCCTTCAACCGCTATTCCTCAGCCGAAAGCGCGACTTCGGCCGCCGCGTCCGGCCCTTGTCCGAGCAGGACGCCGAACCCCCGCTCGTTCAGGACGGGAACCTTCAGCTGCATCGCCTTGTCGTACTTCGAACCGGGGTTGTCGCCCACGACGACGAAGGACGTCTTTTTCGAGACGGAACCGGTGACCTTCGCCCCGCGGCTCTGCAGCGCCTCCTTGGCGCCGTCGCGGGTGAAGTCCTCCAGGGTGCCGGTCACGACGACGGTCAGGCCCTCCAGCGGGCGGGGGCCCCGGTCCTCGCCGGCCTCCTCCTCCAGCCGCACCCCGGCGGCCTTCCACTTGCGGATGATCTCCCGGTGCCAGTCCTCGGCGAACCACTCCTTGACGGCCTTGGCGACGATCTCGCCCACGCCGTCCACGGCGACGAGTTCCTCCTCGCTCGCCTGCTCGATCCGGTCGATCGAGCGGAACTCGCGGGCCAGCGCCTCGGCCGCGACCGGGCCGACGTGACGGATCGACAGACCGGTGAGGACGCGGGCGAGCGGGCGCTGCTTGGCGGCCTCGATGTTCTCCAGCATGGCGAGCGCGTTCTTGCGGGGGGCGCCCTCCTTGTTGGCGAAGACCGTGGCGGTCTTCTCCTCGCCGGTCTCCGGGTCGCGTTTGGGCAGGCCGCTGTCCTGGTCGAGGACGTAGGCCGTGATGGGCAGCAGTTGTTCGACGGTGAGGCCGAACAGGTCGCCCTCGTCCTTCAGCGGCGGGTCCTCCGGCTGCAGCGGCTGGGTGAGGGCGGCCGCGGCGACGTACCCGAAGTGCTCGATGTCCAGGGCCTTGCGGCCCGCGAGGTAGAACAGGCGCTCGCGCAGCTGGGCCGGGCAGCCGCGGGCGTTGGGGCAGCGCAGGTCGACGTCGCCCTCCTTCATCGGCCGGAGCGGCGTACCGCACTCGGGGCACTCCGCAGGCATCACGAACTCCCGCTCGGTGCCGTCCCGCAGGTCGGCGACCGGCCCGAGGATCTCCGGGATGACGTCACCGGCCTTGCGCAGCACCACGGTGTCGCCGATGAGGACGCCCTTGGCCTTGACGACGTCCTGGTTGTGCAGGGTCGCGAACTCGACCTCGGAACCGGCCACGGTGACCGGCTCGACCTGGGCGTACGGCGTGACCCGGCCCGTGCGGCCCACGCCCACGCGGATGTTGACGAGCTTGGTGTTGACCTCTTCCGGGGCGTACTTGTAGGCGATGGCCCAGCGCGGCGCGCGCGAGGTGGAGCCGAGCCGCCCCTGCAGCGGGATCTCGTCGAGCTTGACGACCACCCCGTCGATCTCGTGCGCCACCGAGTGCCGGTGCTCGCCGTAGTGGGCGATGAACTCCCGTACGCCGTCGAGGTCGTCGACCACCCGGTTGTGCGGGGAGGTGGGCAGGCCCCAGGTCTTGAGCAGGTCGTACACCCCGGACAGGCGGGAGGGGCCGTCGAACCCCTCCAGGACGCCGACACCGTGGACGACCATGTGCAGCGGGAGGGTCGCGGTGACCTTCGGGTCCTTCTGGCGCAGCGAACCGGAGGCGGAGTTGCGGGGGTTGGCGTACGGCTTCTCGCCGGCCGCCACCCGGCGGGCGTTGAGGTCCTGGAAGGCCTCCATGGGGAAGTAGACCTCGCCGCGGATCTCGACCAGCCGCGGGACCCGCTCGCCCCTCAGCCGGTGCGGGATCTCCCCGATCGTCATCACGTTGGGCGTGATGTCCTCGCCGATCTGCCCGGTGCCCCGGGTGGCGGCGCGTACCAGGCGGCCGTCCTCGTAGGTCAGGTTCACCGCGAGGCCGTCGACCTTGAGCTCGCACAGGAAGTGGTGGTCGGAGGTGCCGACGTCGCGTTGGACGCGCTCGGCCCAGGCGGCGAGCCCAGCGTCGTCGAAGACGTTGTCGAGGGAGAGCATGGGCGAGCGGTGCTCGACCTTGGCGAGGTCGCTCTTGAACTCGACCGCGACCTTCTGTGTCGGCGAGTCCGGTGTGCGCAGCTCCGGGTACTCCTCCTCCAGGGCCTGGAGGGAGCGCAGGAGTTCGTCGAACTCCGCGTCGCTGATGACCGGAGCGTCCTTCCCGTAGTACCGGGCGCGGTGCTCCTCGATCTGTTCAGCGAGCCGGGCGTGCTTCTCCCGCACCTCGGCGGGCACCGTCGTCTCCGCTTGCTTGTCGCCGGCCACCGTGTTGTCCTCCCGTTACTCTGGGTTGTCCGCGAGGGATCTCGCCGCCCGGACGCAGTGGGCGAGCGCCGCCCGCGCGTACCCGGGGGAGGCGCCCGCGAGTCCGCACGTCGGGGTGAGGGTGACGGTCTCCGCGAGAAGTCCCGGTCGCAGCCCCAGCCTGCGCCACAGCGTCCTGACACCCATGACGCTACCGGCCGGGTCCGACAATGCGGTGTCCGTGCCGGGCACGATCCCGGCGAACAGCCGGGTGCCCCCTTCCACCGCCTCTCCGATCGCGTCGTCGTCACGCTCGGTGAGGAGTGAGAAGTCGAAGGAGACGGCCGCCGCGCCCGCCCGGCGCAGCAGGGCGAACGGGACGTCCGGTGCGCAGGAGTGCACCACGACGGGGCCGCCGCCGTGCACCCCCACCAGGTCCCGGAGCGTGGCCTCGACGATCTGCCGGTCGACGGCCCGGTGGGTGCGGTACCCGCTGGCGGTCCTGACCTGCCCGCGCAGCACGGCGGTCAGGGACGGCTCGTCGAGCTGGAGCACGAGGTGCGCGCCGGGCACCCGGCGCCGTACCTCCTGGAGGTGCAGCCGCAGGCCCTCGGCCAGGGATGCGGCCAGGTCGCGGCAGGCGCCCGGGTCGGAGAGCGCGGCCTCGCCGTTCCTCAGCTCCAGCGCGGCGGCCAGCGTCCAGGGGCCGACGGCCTGCACCTTCAGCGGCCCCTGGTAGCCCTGGGTGAACTCCTCCAGCGCGTCGAGGTCCTCGCCGAGCCAGGACCGGGCCCGTTTGGTGTCCCGGCCGGGCCGGTCGCCGATGCGCCACCCGCTGGGCTCCACGCGCGCGTACAACTCGACGAGCATTCCGGCGGTCCGGCCGATCATGTCGGCACCGGGGCCCCGGGCGGGCAGTTCGGGCAGGAACGGGAAGTCCTCGAACGTCCCGGTCGCGGTCTTGGCGGCCTCACGGGCGTCCCCGCCCGGCATGGAGCCGACGCCGGTGGCCGCGCCGAATGTGACCTGGCTGTTTTCACTCACCCGGGAAGCCTACGGAACATCCCCGCCGGTTCACCGCCCCGGGCGCACCGTCAGGTCGTTGACCTCGGCGTCCCGGGGCAGGTCGAGGGCCATCAGGATCGCCGTCGCGACCGACTCCGGGTCGATCCACTTCGAGGGGTCGTACTCCTTGCCCTCCTGCTGGTGGACCTTGGCCTGCATGGGGCTGGCGGTGCGGCCGGGGTAGACCGAGGTGACGCGGACGCCGTTCGCGTGCTCCTCGTGGCGCAGCGCGTCGGCGAGCGCCTTCAGGCCGTGCTTGGAGGCGGCGTACGCGGACCAGTCGGCGTGGGCGGTCAGGCCCGCGCCGGAGTTGACGAAGACGACGTGGCCGCGGGCGGCGCGGAGCTGGGGGAGGAAATGGCGGGTCAGCTCGGCGGGGGCGATCAGGTTGACGTCGAGCTGGTGGCGCCACGCCTTGGGGGTCAGCTCGCCGACCGGGCCGAGGTCGACGACGCCCGCGATGTGCAGCAGGCCGTCCACACGGTCCGGGAGCGACTGGTGGGAGAAGGCCCAGGACAGCCGGTCCGGGTCGGCCAGGTCCCCGACGAGCGTCCGCGCGCCGGGGAAGAGCTGCGCCAGTTCCTTCGCGCGGCCCGCGTCGCGGGCGTGCAGCACGAGGTCGTCCCCGCGCGCGTGCAGGCGGCGGGCGACGGCCGCGCCGATGCCGGAGCCCGCCCCGGTGATCACATGTGTAGCCATGCCCACATCATCGCAGCCCGCCGCTCTCCTCCAGCCAGGCCAGCGCGCGGGCCGGCTCCTCGGCGAAGAACACCAGGTCGGCCAGTGGGCGCGGCAGGAATCCCTCGTCCTCCATGCGCCGGAACTGCTCCTTCAGACCGTCGTAGAAGCCGGCCGTGTTGAGCAGGACGACCGGCTTGTCGGTGTGCCCGTGCTTCTTCAGCTCCAGGATCTCGGTGGCCTCGTCGAGGGTCCCGGTGCCGCCGACCATGATCACCACGGCGTCCGACTTCTCCAGCAGCAGCCGCTTGCGTTCGGCCAGGTCCCGGGCGATGACCATCTCGTCGGCGCCGGTGCGCGCCTTCGCCGCCAGGAAGCCCACCGAGACCCCGCACAGCCTGCCGCCCGCCTCCTGCACGCCGTCGGCGACCACCTTCATCAGCCCGACGTCCGAACCGCCCCACACCAGGGTGTGCCCGCCCTTGCCCAGCAGGGTGGCGAACTCGCGGGCGGGGCGCGTGTAGCGGTCGTGGAGGTCGGCGGCGGAGAGAAAGACGCAGATTCGCATGCGGTCACCGTACGCGGGAAGAACCGGGCGTCCGCGAGCGCTTTTCCGGTATGGCCGAAGGACACAAGATCACCATCGAGCAAGCCGACCTGCACCTGCGCGCGGTGCACGGCGACCAGGTCCTCGCGGAGACCTCACGAGCCCTGGTCCTGAGCGAGACGGGCTGTCCGCCGCGGTACTACATCCCCGCCGAGGACGTCCGCCTCGACCTGCTGACCCCGTCCGACACCCACACCCACTGCCCGTTCAAGGGAACGGCCTCCTACTGGTCGCTGCCCGGCGCGGCGGACCTGGCGTGGGCCTATCCGGACCCCAAGCCGGAGGTGAGCGAGATCAAGGACCACCTCTGCTTCTACGAAGTGGAGGTGTCGTGAGCGGTTGACCGCGATGAATCGCCCGCGGTGCGGCAGTCTCGTCAGTCATGGACAAGAAGACGTTTTCCGGAGACGGCACCCCCATCGCGTACCGGCGGACCGGACGGGGACCCGCGGTGATCCTGGTGAGCGGCGCGATGTCGACGGGCGCCACCGTGGCGCCCCTCGCCCCGTTCCTGGAGGACCGCTTCAGCGTGGTCGTCTACGACCGCCGGGGCCGCGGCGAGAGCGGTGACACGCGGCCCTACGCGGTGGCCCGGGAGCTGGAGGACCTCGCCGCGCTGATCGAGGCGGTCGGCGGGCAGGCCGCGCTGTACGGCATCTCCTCGGGCGGCGCCCTGGTCCTGCGGGCGGCGGCGAGCGGGCTGCCGGTGCGCGCGGCGGCGGTGTACGAGGTGCCGTTCGCCGTGTACGAGGGCGGGGCCGAGGAGCGCGCCGAGTACAACGAACGCCTCACCGAGGCGTTGGCGGAGGGCCGCCGCGGGGACGCGGTCGAGCTGTTCCTCAGGGCCACCGGCCTGGCCGAGGCCATGATCCAGGGCGCCCGCCGCTCCCCCATGTGGCCGGGCATGGAGACACTCGCCCCCAGCCTGGCCTACGACGACGCGGTGATGGGCGACGGGCTGGTCCCCGAGGAACTGCTGGCCTCCATCCCGGTCCCGGTGCTCTCCATCGCGGGCGACGCGAGCCCGGACTGGATGCGCCGGGCCGCCCGTGCGGTCACCGACAACGTGCCGCAGGGCGTGTACCGCGAACTGGCGGGCCAGACCCACATGGTGGACCCGCACGAACTGGGCCCGGTCCTGGCGGAGTTCTTCTCCACGGCCGCACCCGCCGACGGGGATTAGCGCGAGCCTCCGGCCCTTCCGCGCACCGGCCGGCGCGCGCGTCCGGCACCGGCACGGGACACCCGGCTCCGGCAGGGTGTCCCGTGCCGGTGCCGTCAGGCCGGCTGCGGCGGAGGACCGATCGAGGCGGCTGCCGGCTGCGGCCGGTCCGACACCGCGGGACCGCCCGCACGGTCCCGGCCACCGGCGCCGAGACCGCGAGCACCGGCAGGTCGGGCGGCTCCGGCGCGCTGCGGCCGCAAGGGCCTGTCAGGGGGCCACACAGGGCGGAGTCGCCCATCAAGGCCTGCCCGGGTGACGGGCGAGCCGGTGGCCACCGGCCGGTCGGACGGATCTCTTCGGGGAAGGGGAACTGTCCGGCGCCGCGGCGCCATCGGTCGCGGCGGAGCCGCCTCGCACGCGCTCGCGCGCTACTACCGGCAAAAGTACCTTTCCCACCGGCTCGCCGAGACCCGCGGCTGGGGGCGCAGCATCCGCTTCGCCGTCAACCGCGGCCTGGCCCTCGTCCTCACCGGCTACGTCGAGGGCGATGTCATCCGGCACCCGGTGATCTTCGCCCGGCTGCGGGCCCTGGACCTGCCGGTCGGCCACACCGTCACGGTCCTGGAGGCCACCAGCGACACGACCAACTCGTCGCTCCGCGCTCCCTGTTCGCCTGGGCCAAGCGGAACGGGCCGATCTTCCGCAACCCGACCAGCCGGATCAAGGTCGGGCAGTACGAGTACGCCGTGCTGCAACCGCTCGTCCCCGGGCAGGTCGACCGCTCCGTCGCGGCAGCCACCGCCCCGGCGACGCGGCCCGTCCTCGCCCTCGCGGCGGTCCACCGGCACTGAGGGCACCGACCCCTCGGGGCCACGCCCAACAGCCTTCGGTTCCGCGAACTCACGGAGGCGAGGGGTCAGCGGGTGGGTGGGACGAACTCGGGCTGGTCGAGCAGGCGCAGCCAGCTTCCATCAGGCTGGCGCCGGACGACCTGCGCCCGGGCACCGGCCCCGTCCTTCGGCGGGGTCGAGGTGAGGGCGATGTCGCCGCTGATCAGCGTCGGCAGCGGCTGTTCCGGCTCGAAACGGGGACGGTTGGCCAGCACCTTCTCCCACAGCGCACGAATCGCCTCCCGGCCCACCGTCTGGTCGCCGGGCGGGTAGGCCATCACTGCCTCCTCTTCGTAAAGTGCGGCGACCCCGGCCGCGTCACCGGCGTTGGATCGTTCGACGAACAAGCGGGTGATGTCCTCGGGCCGCATGGCCTTCTCGTACTCCGGCATGAATTCCTCCTGACGTCGGGTTTCGACGCTTCCCAGCGTGGCCGCCCACCCACTAGAAGTCCAACGGATGGATTTGCTGGAAGCTAGAATCCACAGTCATGGAACTCAGGCAGCTGGAATACTTCGTCGCGGTCGCCGAGGAGCAGAACTTCACCCGGGCAGCCGAGCGGGTGCACATCAGCCAGTCCGGCGTCAGCGCCCAGATCCGCCAGCTGGAACGGGAACTCGGTGCCGAGCTGTTCGACCGGTCGACCCGCACCGTCACCCTCACCGTCGCGGGAAAGGCCGCGCTCGAACACGCCCGCGCCGCACTTGCCGCCGCTGGGGCGGTCGGCCAGGCGGTGGGTGAGGTGACCGACCTGATCCGGGGGCGGCTCACCGTCGGGATGGTCATCGGCTGCACCCTCACCCCGCTGTTCGACGCCCTCGCCGCGTTCCACCGGGCGTATCCAGGCGTGGAGATCTCGCTGCTGGAGGACAGCTCCGACCGGCTCGTCGAGGGGGTGCGCACCGGCACCGTCGACCTGGCACTCATCGGGGCCGCAACCGCCACCCCCGACGGGCTGGACGCGCTGACCATCATCAGCGAGCGGCTCGTCGCGGCGGTCCCGGCCGGGCACCCCTTGACGAAACAGCGGCGGGTCACCCTGCGCGACCTGATCGCCCACCCGATCGTGTGCATGCCGCCCGGCACCGGCCTGCGCACGGTATTCGACCAGGCCTGCGCCGCACAGAGCCTCCAACCCGCGATCACTCTGCAGGCCAGCGCCGCGGATGCCATTGCCGGCCTCGCCGCGCGCGGGCTCGCCGTCGCCGTCCTCAGCGACTCCATGGCCGCGCGCTACCGCGACCTCACCGTCCGCACCATCGATGATGTCGATACACCCGCATTGCTCGCCCTGATCTGGAAGAACACGCACAGCCCGGGGATGCGTGAGCTGCTCGTGCACAGCCGGAAGGCATTCACCAAGCCCCACCCCTGACATCAGGGCGAGAGACCTGGCGCGAGATCAAGAAGATCGCCAAGTCCAAACCGGCCGAGCACGGCCTGCCGTTTTCGACCTGAGCCTGGCCCGGTACTCACGCAGATCGCTTACTACGGCCAGAGCCGACCCACGCCTCCACGACTTCAGCAGACGCAAGGAGCCCCGACAGGGGTGAGGCCTGCGCACTACGGCGAGGTTGGGTCAGAACGGGCTTCGGTCACCCGGACGAGGTGCCAGGTCCAGGTCCTGTCACTCTCAGTGGTGCCAGGACCTGGGGGACGAACGCGGAACTCGGGGACCATTGCTCACCCGATTCCGGCAGTCCGGCACTGTTCGCCCCGCGCAATCCGGCCGAGTTCCACCGCGCGCTGCGCCCGACCGGGCGGCTGATCCTGGTCCGTCCTACCGGGCGGCACCTGGCCGAGCTGCGCGGCCGGTTGCCTGCGATGGTCGCGATCGACCCGGCCAAGGCCCAGCGCCTGCACCAGGCGCTGGGCCTCTTCTTCGATGCCGTCGTCACCGAACAGGTGGAGTACCCCGCGGCCCTGTCCAGGCTGGATGTGCTGGACCTGGTGGCGATGACGCCGAGCGCACGCCACGTGCGTCGTGCGGACCTGAACGATGCCGGCCCCCTGCCCTATCAGGTCACCGTCTCCGTGCCGGCTACCGCCTATCAGCCTCGGTGACCACGAGCGGGCGCATGCGCCTGTTCCCGGCCTGGCCGGGACGGCGCGGCTAACCGACAGATGCCGTCCGGCGGGTGGTGGCGGCGATGGTCGCGGAGCCGACCACGCGGGTGCCGGCGTAGAGGACGATCGCCTGGCCCGGGGCCACGCCGCGGACCGGGTCGGTGAAGGTGACCTCCAGGCGGCCGTCGACCGGCTCCGCCCGCACCTCGGTCTCGCCGCCGTGGGCGCGCAGTTGGGCGGTGTAGGTGCCGGGGCCGGTGGGGGCCGCTCCGCACCAGCGGGGCCGGATCGCGGTGAGCGCGGAGACGTCCAGGGCCTCGGCCGGGCCGACGGTGACGGTGTTGTTCACGGGCGAGATGTCGAGCACGTAGCGCGGCTTGCCGTCGGGCGCCGGGGTGCCGATGCGCAGGCCCTTGCGCTGGCCGATGGTGAAGCCGTACGCCCCCTCGTGCGTGCCGAGCTTCGCGCCGGACTCGTCGACGATGTCGCCCTCGGCCCTGCCCAGCCGCCGGGCCAGGAAGCCCTGGGTGTCGCCGTCGGCGATGAAGCAGATGTCGTGCGAGTCGGGCTTCTTGGCGACGGCGAGGCCGCGGCGCTCGGCCTCGGCGCGGATCTCGTCCTTGGTGGTGACCGTGTCGCCGAGCGGGAACATCGCGTGGGCGAGCTGCCGGTCGTCGAGCACGCCGAGGACGTACGACTGGTCCTTGGCCAGGTCGGAGGCGCGGTGCAGCTCGCGCGTGCCGTCCTCGTTGAGGATCACCTTGGCGTAGTGGCCGGTGCACACCGCGTCGAAGCCCAGCGCCAGCGCCTTGTCGAGCAGGGCGGCGAACTTGATCTTCTCGTTGCAGCGCAGGCACGGGTTGGGGGTGCGGCCGGCCTCGTACTCGGCGACGAAGTCCTCGACCACGTCCTCGCGGAAGCGGTCGGCGAGGTCCCAGACGTAGAACGGGATGCCGATGACGTCGGCGGCGCGGCGGGCGTCGCGCGAGTCCTCGATGGTGCAGCAGCCCCGCGCGCCGGTGCGGAACGACTGCGGGTTCGCGGAGAGGGCGAGGTGGACGCCCGTCACGTCGTGGCCGGCCTCCGCGGCGCGGGCGGCGGCGACGGCGGAGTCCACTCCGCCGGACATGGCGGCGAGGACGCGGAGGGGGCGCTGCGGGGTGTCAGTCATAGCCCCTCAAGGGTACGGGCCCGCGGGAACCGGAGCCCACGAGTATCCGTTGTGGATCACATGGGGGCAGAGGCGGGGACGGGGAAGAGCGACGGGGACCGGCGGATCGGGCGGCGGGCCCTGCTCGTGGGCGGGGCGGCGGCCGCCGTGGGCACGGTCGCGCTGGCGCGCGAGGAGCTGGCGCACCTGTGGTGGCGGCTGCCGGGAGTGCGCAGGCCGCGGGTCGAGGGCGCGGTGGACTTCCGGGGCGCGCGCTGGGTGGCGGCCTCCCCGGCGAACTTCCGGTGGGCGGACCGGCCGGACGACTACCGCATCGACCGCGTGGTCATCCATGTCACCCAGGGCAGCTACGGCAGCGCGGTGAAGGTGTTCCAGGACCCCGGCCACCAGGCCGCGGCCCACTACATCGTGCGCCGGGACGGCCGGATCACGCAGCTGATCCGCGAACTGGACGTGGCGTTCCACGCGGGCAACCGGGCGTACAACGAACGCAGCGTCGGCATCGAGCACGAGGGCTTCGTGGACCGACCGGAGGACTTCACCGACGCGGTGTACGCCGCCTCGGCCCGCCTGACGGCGGGGGTATGCGGGCGGTACGGCATACCGGTGGACCGGCAGCACGTCATCGGGCATGTGGAGGTGCCCGGCACGGACCACACCGACCCGGGCCCGCACTGGGACTGGGAGCGCTACATGCGCCTCGTGCGGCGCGCGCGGGCCTGATCCGGGGTCACCGTGCCCGGAGCCGCGCGACCGGCCACGAAACGGCGCCGCGGACGGCCGCTGCACAACCACCCGGCACCCGCAGCGGAGCGTTCAGGTCAGGCCCGCCGCGCGGGCGCGTTCCACCGCGGGGCCGATCGCCTTCGCGACCGCCTCGACGTCGGCCTCCGTGGAGGTGTGGCCGAGGGAGAAGCGCAGGGTGCTGCGGGCCAGGGCCGGTTCGGCTCCGGTGGCCAGCAGGACGTGGCTGGGCTGGGCGACGCCCGCGGTGCAGGCGGAGCCCGTGGAGCACTCGATGCCCTGGGCGTCCAGGAGCAGCAGCAGGGAGTCGCCCTCGCAGCCCGGGAAGGTGAAGTGGGCGTTCGCCGGGAGCCGGTCGACCGGGTCGCCGCCGAGGATGGCGTCCGGGACGGCGCCGCGGACGGCTTCGATCAGGCTGTCGCGCAGGGCGCCGATCTCGCGTTCGAACCACTCGCGCCGCTCGGCGGCCAGCCGTCCGGCGACCGCGAAGGAGGCGATCGCGGGGACGTCCAGGGTGCCGGAGCGCACGTGCCGCTCCTGGCCGCCGCCGTGCAGGACGGGCACGGGGCTGTGCTCGCGGCCGAGGAGCAGCGCGCCGATACCGTACGGGCCGCCGATCTTGTGGCCGGAGACCGTCATCGCGGCGAGCCCCGAGGCGGCGAAGTCGACCGGTACCTGGCCGACGGCCTGGACCGCGTCGGCGTGCAGCGGGATGCGGAACTCGCGGGCGACCTCGGCGAGTTCACGGACCGGCAGGACCGTGCCGATCTCGTTGTTCGCCCACATGACGGTGGCCAGGGCCACGTCGGCCGGATCGCGGGCGATCGCCTCGCGCAGGGCCTCGGGGTGGACCCGGCCGTAGGAGTCGACCGGCAGGTACTCGACCTTGGCGCCCTCGTGCTCGCCGAGCCAGTGGACGGCGTCCAGGACGGCGTGGTGCTCGACGGGGCTGCTCAGGATGCGGGTGCGGGCCGGGTCGGCGGCGCGGCGCGACCAGTACAGGCCCTTGACGGCGAGATTGTCGGCCTCGGTGCCGCCGGAGGTGAAGACGACCTCGCTGGGGCGGGCGCCGAGCGCTTCCGCGAGGGTCTCGCGAGCCTCCTCGACCGTGCGGCGGGCCCTGCGGCCGGAGGCGTGCAGGGAGGAGGCGTTGCCCGTGACGCTCAGGTGCGCGGCGAGTGCCTCGACCGCCTCGGGCAGCATCGGGGTGGTCGCGGCGTGGTCGAGGTAAGCCATGATGCCCCGATTCTACGGGGCCCTCCTCACGGGCCGTCGGGCGCGGCAGGCGTGGCGGCGCGGCAGGCGTGGCGGGGCGGCAGGCGTGGCGGGGCGGCAGGGCGGTGCCTTCGGCTGTGCCCCGTCGTCCTCGGGGCGTGCGCCGTGGGCCGTGGCCGGGTCGACCCGGGGTCACAGGCTCCAGGAGACGGTGTTGGAGATCTCCATGGCGATCAGCAGGACGGCCAGGTCGGCCACGCCGAGGGTCAGGCCCAGGTACGCGCGGCCGCGGCGGGTGGTGCCGCGCCAGAGGGCGACGGCCGCGAGCACGATGGCGACGGGGCCGAGGAAGACGTTCAGTACGAGCAGGCCGAGCAGGCCGAGGATGAAGGACGCGACGGCCATGCCGTCGGCGTCGCGGACGGGCGAGCGGGGCTCGGTGCGGCGTGCGGTGGCCGGGGCGGTGAGGTGCATGGTGCTCAGCTCCCTGTGGGTCGGTGCGGACGGGTCGTCGGTGCGGACGGTCGTCGGTGCGGACGTCAGTGGGCCGAGGTCCGGCGCCGGTTGTGGCGCTCACGGACGGCGAAGACGCCGAGCCAGACGGCGATGCCGACGGCCGCGGCGGCGCTGACGGTCAGCGGCGCGTGGGCGACGGTGCCCAGCACGACGCCGAGCAGCATGAACGCGGCGACGAGGAACAGCATGAGATTCGATCCCCCTCCGGGCGTCCCGGGGACGCCACTCGATGACATCTCGGTGAACGGTTGTAGTAACACTTGTTCACTGACTACCGAGTCTAGCGTGTTCCATGCCTTTCAAATTCCGGAGAACAGTTGTTAACTGCATGGCATGAGTCACACCCTCGGCGTCCGGCAGGCCCAGAAGCAGAAGACCCGGCAGGCACTCCTGGACGCGGCGCTCGCCCTGTTGGAGGAGCAGAGCCTGAGCAGCCTGGGCCTGCGTGAGGTCACGCGCGCCGTCGGCGTCGCCCCGACGGCCTTCTACCGCCACTTCCGCTCGACGGCCGATCTGGGCGTGGCCCTGGTCGAGGAGGCGCTGGGCAGCCTGCACCCGATGATCCGGGCGACGGTGTCCGCGGCCGACGACATCGACCAGCGCATCACGCGCGCCGTCGAGTTGATCGCCCGTCATGTCGACACCTACCCCGCGCACGTCCGGTTCATCGCCCGCGAGCGGCACGGCGGGGTCCAGCCGGTGCGGGAGGCGATCCGCGAGCAACTGGAGCGGTTCGCCGAGGAGGTGAAGGCCGAACTGGCCAAGGACCCGCAGTCCGCGGGGTGGAGCGACGACGACCTGCTCATGCTGGCCCATCTGTACGTGGACCAGATGCTGATCACGGCCTCGCTGTTCCTCCAGGCGCTGGAGGCCCCGCCGGAGGAGCGCGAACGGGTGACCCGGCGCGCCACCCGGCAGCTGCGGCTGATCACCGTCGGCCGGGACCACTGGCTGGACTGAGCCCGCCCGGCCTGCCGACCGGGCGAAGCGGCCCCCACGGCGCGCCGCCCACCGGCCCTTTCACGATCCGTCCTCGGCCGCCGGCCGGTACAGCCTCGTGACGGAGGCGGCCGCGGCCGCCAGGTCGTCGCGCACCTCGGGTGGCGAGAGGACCTCCACCTCGTCGCCGTACGGCAGCAGTTGCCGGGCCTCGCGGACGACTCCGTAGGACAGGCGCACGGTGACCCACTCGCCGGTGCCGTCGTCGTCGGGGAGTTCGGCCAGGTGCCCGGTGTTCAGGCGCAGGAACATGTCCAGCCGCTCGCGCCGGACCCGGACGGTGACGTCGAGCCCGCCCGTCCGCTCCTCGACCTGGCGGCGCAACGCCTCCCAGGCGTCGGTGAGTTCGACGCCGGGCCGTCGCCTGACGGGATCGTCGAGGACGGTCGCCGACCGCACCCGGTCGGCCCGGAACAGCCGCGGGCGCGCCCGCCGGTCGGCGACCAGGTACCAGACGCCGGCCTTGGAGACGAGGCCGTAGGGGTCGACGGTGTACGTCCGCGTCTCCCGCTCGCCGCTGTGCCGGTAGCGCAGCCGGAGCCTGCGGTCGGCGAAGACCGCGTCCTGCAGCACCTGGAGGTCGACGGCCCGTCGCGGGCCGCCCTTCCAGCGGGTGGCGTCGACCAGGATGCGGCGGCTGGTCTCCTCCGCGGCCGGGCGGTACGGCGCGGGCAGGGCGGCCATCACCTTGCGCAGCGCCGAGCCGAGGGCCTGGTCCAGGCCGAGCGCCGCGTGCGCGCCCTGCGCGGCCAGGATGAACAGCGCCCGGGACTCGTCGGCGGTCAGTCCCGTGACGTCCGTGCGGAAGCCGGCCAGCAGCTCGATGCCGCCGTGCCGCCCGCGTTCGGCGTAGACGGGTACGCCGGCGGCCGACAGGGCCTCGACGTCGCGGTAGACGGTCCGCACCGACACCTCGAGCCGGTCGGCGAGCTCGCGGGCGGGGACACGGCCGCGGGTCTGCAGGAGCAGCAGGATCGACAGCAGACGGCCGGACTTCACCGGGTCAGGATCCCTCCGCCGGAGATCCCAGGCAAATGTTGACGGAAGATGTCAGGTTATCGGGCGAACCTGGGGTCAGGACCGCAGAACGGAAAGGCCGGCCATGAACGCCATCGACCCCCGCCCCGTCTACACCCGCGCCACCGAGCAGGCCGCGGAGCTGATCAGGACCGTCCGGCCGGAGCAGCTGGCCGCTCCCACACCGTGCGCCGAGTACGACGTGCGGGCCCTGCTCGGTCACGTCGTCGGCGGCACCCTGCGCATGGCGGTGGCCGGCGAGGGCGGCGACGGACTCGCCGTGCACCCGTCCGCCGACGTCGCCGACGACGGCTGGGCGGACGCCTTCGAGGAGGTCCGCGCCCGCGCGCTGCGGGCCTGGGCGGACGACGCCCGGATGCAGGCGCCGGTGCGGGTTCCGTGGGGCGAGGTACCGGGCGCCGCGGCCCTGTCGGGTTACACGATGGAGCTGGTGACGCACATCTGGGACCTGTCCGAGGCGCTCGGCCGCCCGCTCCCGCTGGACCCGGAGCCGGGCGCGTTCGCGCTCTCCGTCGCCCGCCGCGTCCTGGCCGACCCCCGGCGCGACGCGGACGGGCCGTTCGGCTCGGCGCGGCCGGCCCCCGAAGGGGCCGACGCCTACGGCGAACTGGCGGCCTGGCTGGGCCGGACGCCGCTCAGCCGAGTCTGACCCGGGCGAGCTGGCGGGACTGGGCGACCAGCCGGTCCGCGCTGTCCCAGACCTCGGCGTCCTCCTCCAGGAAGCCGCCGGCGAGGTTGCGGGTGGTGATCGCCACGCGCACCGGCCCGGGGGCGGGACGGCAGCGGACGTGGACCGTCAGCTCGACCGTGGGCACCCAGCCGGACAGACCGAGCTCGAACGCGGTGGGCGGCAACGCGTCCACCGCGAGGAGCAGCGAGAGGGGGTCGGGGTCGCGGCCGTCGGCGAGGCCGAACCAGGCCCGCATCTCGCCCTTGCCGGAGGGGGCGCCGAGCGCCCAGCCCAGGGTGGACGGGTCCAGCTTGAGCATCAGGCGGTCGGCGATGGCCGAGCTGCCGGAGACGGGCGCCGGGCCGTCCTCCGGACCGAAGCACTGCTCCATCGGCGGCATCGCGGGCGGCCGGGCGGTCGTGCGGACGTCGTCGGGGAGGGTGCCCAGGTCGCCGTAGGAGGCCAGGACACGGATGCGCTCGACCTCGGCGCCCCCTTCGTCGTACTGCAGCAGCGACGCCTGGCCGGTCGACAGCGTCCGGCCGGTGCGCACCACCTCCGTGCGCACCACCGCCGGGCCCGGCTGGGAGGCGGTCAGGTAGTGCGCGGAGATGGTGAACGGGTCGGAGTGCGGCAGGGCGTCCGCGAGCGCGCGGCCCAGGACGGCCAGCAGGTAGCCGCCGTTCACGGCGTTGATGATCGTCCAGCCGGCGGAGAGGTCGATGTCGTAGACGCCGGGGGCGCGACGGGTCAGCGCGGTGTCCCGGTCGAACTCGCTGTCCCCGATGGTGGCCCGCGCGGCAGGTGCGGAGGCTGCTTCTGGCATGGGTGAACAGTACAACAAGCGGATACTAAGCGGTAGCTTTTCTTCGCGCGGTATCACTGCGCGGCCGGCTCCTCCTCCCGTACCGTCGAGCGCCGGTTCCAGGCACGCGGGGCCCGCCAGTGGAAACGCATCGCGAGCAGCCGCAGCACGAAGGCGGTCACCACCGCCAGCCCGGTGGTGACCGGGGTGACGGCGTCGTAGCGGATGCACAGGGCGACCATGGCCGCGCCGACGATCGCCGGGACCGCGTACAGGTCGCGGTCCCAGCGCAGCAGCGAGGGCACCTCGTTGGCGAGCACGTCCCGCAGCACTCCGCCGCCGACGGCGGTGGCCAGGCCCAGGGCGGCCGAGGAGGTGAGGCCGAGCCCGTAGTCGTACGCCTTCGTCGTCCCGGCGACGCAGAACAGGCCGAGGCCTGCCGCGTCGAAGACGTTGACCGCGAACTGGATGCGCTCCACCTGCGGGTGCAGGAAGAACACCAGGAGGGCCGCGACCAGCGGGGTGATGAAGTACCCGAGGTCGGTGAAGGCGGCCGGCGGCACCGCCCCGATGACCAGGTCCCGGAACAGCCCGCCGCCCAGCGCGGTGACCTCGGCGAGGACGGCGATGCCGAAGACGTCGAAGTTCTTGCGCACGGCCAGCAGCGCGCCGGAGATGGCGAACACGAAGATGCCGACGACGTCGAGCGTGTGCTGGACGGAGGGGCTGAACAGTTGCTGAAGCACCCTTCCATTCTCACCCAGAGACGAACCCCCGCCTTGCAATGCAAGGCGGGGGTTCGTTGAGGGTATGGCTGCCTCGGAGGCTACTTCTTGAGCGGGTCCTGTCCGTCGGTGCCCTCCGCGGCGGCGCCGGAGCCCGCCTCGGTCTCCGCACCGGTCTCCGCGCCGGCCTCCGCACCGGTCTCCGCGCCGGTCTCGGCCTCGGCCGCGGCCTCGGTCTCCGCGACCTCCGCGGCCACCGCGGCCGACGTCGCCGCCGACTCCGCCAGCACCTCGTCGGACACCAGCTCCGCCGCCTCCTTCGCGGCGGTCAGCAGCACGGTGTCCTGCGGGGCCTGGTCCTCGAAGTTCTCCGGGTGGTGGCAGGCCACCTGCTGACCGGGCCTCAGCTCCAGCAGCGGCGGCTCGGTCGTCCGGCAGATCTCCGTCGCCTTCCAGCACCGGGTGTGGAAGCGGCAGCCGCTCGGCGGGGAGATCGGCGACGGCACGTCGCCGCGGAGCAGGATGCGCTCGCTCTTGGAGTTCCTGCGCCTCGGGTCCGGGATCGGCACCGCCGACATCAGCGCCTTGGTGTACGGGTGCATCGGCGCCCGGTACAGCGCGTCCCGGTCGGCCAGCTCGACGATCTTGCCGAGGTACATCACCGCGATCCGGTCCGAGACGTGCCGGACGACCGACAGGTCGTGCGCGATGATCACGTACGTCAGGCCCAGTTCCTCCTGGAGGTCGTCGAGCAGGTTGACGACCTGGGCCTGGATCGACACGTCGAGCGCGGAGACCGGCTCGTCGGCCACGACCAGCTTCGGCTTCAGCGCGAGCGCGCGGGCGATGCCGATGCGCTGGCGCTGACCGCCGGAGAACTCGTGCGGGTAGCGGTTGTAGTGCTCGGGGTTGAGACCGACCACCGACAGCAGCCGCTGGACCTCCTTCTTGATGCCGCCCTCGGGCGTGACGCCCTGGAGCTTGAAGGGGGCGCCGATGATGGTGCCGATGGTGTGGCGCGGGTTCAGCGACGAGTACGGGTCCTGGAAGATCATCTGCACGTCGCGGCGCATCGGGCGCATGCCGCTCACCCCGAGGTGCGTGATGTCCCGGCCCTCGAACTCGATCCGGCCGCCGGTCGGTTCCAGCAGCCGGGTGATCAGCCGGCCCATGGTCGACTTGCCGCAGCCGGACTCGCCCACGACACCGAGCGTCTCGCCGGACTTGACCTCGAAGTCCAGGCCGTCGACCGCGTGCACGGCGCCGACCTGCCGCTGGAGCAGACCCTTCTTGATCGGGAAGTGCTTCTGCAGCCCGGTCACCTTCAGCAGGGTCTCGCCGGGGGCGGCGTTCTCCGCGGTGGCCACGGCGCCTTCGCTCTGCGCAGGGATGCTCACTGCTTTGTCCTCGCTCACAGCTTCGGCGCAATCTCTTCGATCCAGATACGCTCCCGCTGCTCCTTGGTCATGTGGCAGGCGGCCCAGTGCTGGCTGCCGACCTCGGTCAGCTCGGGGCGGACCGTGCGGGTGGTGTTGTCCTTCGGTACGTCCGCGTACGGGCAGCGCGGATGGAAGGCGCAGCCGGACGGCAGGTTGATCAGGGAGGGCGGTGCCCCCTTGACCGGGACCAGCCGGTCCTGCTGCTCACGGTCCAGACGCGGCATCGAGCCGAGCAGGCCCCAGGTGTAGGGGTGGCGGGGCTCGTAGAAGACCTTGTCCGCCGGGCCGCGCTCGACGCAGCGGCCGCCGTACATCACCAGGATGTCGTCGGCCAGTTCGGCGACGACGCCCAGGTCGTGGGTGATGATGATGACCGCGGAGCCGAACTCCTTCTGCAGGTCGCGGATCAGGTCGAGGATCTGCGCCTGGACGGTCACGTCCAGGGCGGTCGTCGGCTCGTCCGCGATCAGCAGCTCGGGGTTGTTGACCAGCGCCATCGCGATCATCGCGCGCTGGCGCATGCCGCCGGAGAACTCGTGCGGGTAGCTGTCCACCCGCTTGTCCGGCTGCGGGATGCCGACCCGGTCGAGCATCTCGATCGCACGGCGCCGGGCGGTCTTCTTGTCGACGTCGTGGTGGATGCGGTACCCCTCCACGATCTGCTGCCCGATCGTGTAGTACGGGTGCAGCGCCGACAGCGGATCCTGGAAGATCATCGCCATCTCGCGGCCGCGCAGCTTGCGCACGTAGTCGGGATCGGCGGACAGCAGTTCGGTGCCGTCCAGCCAGATCTCGCCCGAGATCTGCGCCTTGCGCCTGCCGTACTGGCCGGCGGTGTGCAGGCCCATGATGCCGAGCGAGGTCACCGACTTGCCGGAGCCGGACTCGCCCACGATGCCGAGGGTCTTGCCCTTCTCCAGGTGGAAGCTGAGCCCGTCGACGGACTTGACCAGGCCGTCGTCCGTCGGGAAGTGCACCTTGAGGTCGCGCACCTCCAGGAAGGACGTCGGGGCCGGCGAGGCGGAGGTGGGCTCGCCCACGGCTGCTCCGGTCTTGCTGAGTTCGGTCATGCGAGCCTCACTCGGGGGTCGATCACGGCGTAGAGGATGTCCACCACGAGGTTGGCGATCAGCACCGCGAGGGAAGTGATCAGGGTGACGCCCAGGATGATGGGCAGGTCCTGGTTCTTGATGGCGTCGAGCACCGCACGGCCGAGACCGGGCAGGTTGAACGTCGACTCCGTCAGGATGGCGCCGCCGATGAGGGCGCCGAGGTCCATGCCGAGCATCGTCAGGATCGGCGTCATCGTCGAGCGCATGGCGTGCTTGCGGATGACGACCTGCTCCTTGAGCCCCTTCGCGCGGGCGGTGCGGATGTAGTCCTCGCCGAGGATCTCCAGCATCGTGGCGCGGGTGATCCGGGCGTACATCGCCGCGTACAGGAACGCGAGGGTGATCCAGGGCAGGATCATGCCGCCGAACCAGCCGCCGATGTTCTCGTCGAGCGGCACGTACTGCGCGTCGATCCAGTTCAGGCCGTAGGCGAAGATCGCCAGCGAGAGCATGCCGGTGAAGTAGATGGGCAGGGAGACACCCGACAGCGCGATGACCATCGCGCCGCGGTCCCAGATGGTGCCCCGCTTCAGGGCGGAGAGCACACCCGCCGCGACACCGAAGACCAGCCACAGCACGGCGGCACCGAGCGCGAGACCCAGGGTCACCGGGAAGCGGTCGGTGAGCACCGGCCAGACGGCCTGCTCGCTGCGGAAGGAGTAGCCGAAGCACGGCGCGGCGCACTGGGTCACGTCGCCGCCGCCCGAGTAGGTGCGGCCGACGAAGATGCCCTTGAAGAACTCCCAGACCTGGGAGTAGATGGGATCGCCCAGTCCGAGCTTCTGCCGCACCGCTTCGACGGCGGCCGGGTCGGCCTGCTTGCCCACGAAGCTCGAGGCGATGTCCACGCCCGCCCACTTGGGGACGAGGAAGAAGATGCCGAAGACCACCATGATGATGACCACGAGCATCACTGCGGCGGCGAACAGCCGCCTGATGAGGTAAGCGAGCACAGCTAACGGCCCGCCGCGGACCGCGGGTCACCTGCGGTCTCCCCCACCGCCTTATGAGCGTGGGAGGTGCCCCCAGGTGACCCGCGGTCACGCCGCGCCGGCCTTCACCTGCCTTTCGTGCCGTACGGCGGGTGTGCCGGGGTTTACTTCGCGGACTTCAGGCCGAGGTTGACGAAGTCGTACTGGCCGCTGTAGTTGTCGGACGTGTAGACGTTCGCCAGGTTGTCCGAGCGCCAGTTGATGAACTTCTCGAAGACGAAGGGCAGGTAGTAACCGCCCTCCATGACCTTGTGGTTGATGTCCGAGGAGATCTTGGTCTTGCCGGCGTCGTCCAGCGTGGTGACGTACTGGTCGAACAGGCCGTCGATCGTCTTGTCCTTGATCAGGGCGTAGTTGTTGTTACCGCTCTGCAGGATGTACTTGCTGTCCCACAGCGGCAGACCGAAGCCCTGGACGGTCGGGAAGTCCGGGCCCCAACCCATGATGATGATGCCGTAGTTCTTCTTCTTGACGTTCGACGGGCTGCCGATGATGCCGGCGGTCTGCGAGCCGTCGTACTGGTCGATCTGGGCGTTGATGCCGACCTTCTTCAGCGACGCCTGCAGCGACTGGGCCGTGGCCACCTCGACCGGCTTGTTGTTGCGGACCGCGATGGTGGTGGAGAAGCCGCTCGGCTTGCCGCAGGCCTTCAGCTCTTCCTTGGCCTTGGCGGCGTTGCCGTTCTTGTTGGCGCCGGCGAGCTCGTACGGGTCGTACTTCTGGCCCTCGGCACCCGGGACGGACGGCGGCAGCATGTTGGTGCCGATGTCGCCACCGGCGACCGGGCCACCACGGGCGGTCTGCAGCGACACGTGGTCGGCGCCGTAGATCACGGCCTTGCGGCAGTGGATGTTGTCGAACGGCTTCACGCTCTGCGGGAAGACCGCGTAACGGATGTAGCCGGAGACCGGGTTGTCCAGGTTGGCCTTGTGCTGCTTCAGGGCGGTGGTGCGGCCCTGCGGCGACATGCCGGTCTGGTTGATGTCCAGGTCCAGGTCACCGTTGAGCAGGCGCTGGTCGAGCTGGTTGGCGTCCGAGAAGAACTTGACCGTGATCTTGTCCGGGTACGCCTTGCGGATCGGGTCCGAGGCCTGCTTCCAGTTCTCGTTGCGCACCAGGGTCAGGTCCTTGCCCGGGCTGTACGACGCGAACTTGTACGGGCCGGAGGCGAACGGGCGCAGGCCGTACTTGGACTTGGTGTCCTTGTCCTGGCGGACCGGGGACGCCGACACCAGGCCGAGCACCTCCTCGAAGTCCGAGTTGGCCTTCGGCAGGTGGAAGACGATCGTCTTGTCGTCGGGCGTCTCGATCGCCTTCAGACCCAGCTTGTCCTTGGACGTGTCCTTGTACGGGCCCTTGTACGTGCCCTTCGGGTCCAGGAAGTCCTTCAGGTAGGTCGGACCGCCGGACAGCACGTCCTGCGCCCACACGCGCTCTATGCCGTACTTGACGTCCTTGGACGTGATCGGCTTGCCGTCCTCCCACGTGACGCCGTCACGCAGGTGGTACGTGTAGGTCTTGCCGTCGTCGGTGACCTTGGCGAGGCCGTCCGCGAGGTCCGGGGTCAGCTCGGCGCCGGCCTTGCCCGGCTCCGTCTTGCCCGTGACGAGCTGACGGCTGTAGTAGCGGGCGAAGTTCCACATGAAGCCGTAGTAGCCGCGCGTGGTGTCCCACGAGTCGGCGTCCTGGGCGCCACCGAACTTCAGCGTGCCACCCTTCTTGGCGAGCGACGCCTGGGCGACCTTGTTGTTGGCGGCGTCGAAGCCGGCCGCACCGGTCTCCGACCCACCACCGTTGTTGTTGCTGTCGTCGCCGCCGCCGCACGCTGCCGTGGTCAGCAGCGCGGCGACCGCGGCAGCAGCGGCCAAAGCCTGCTTACGCCGCCCTGAGGTGCGTTGGGTAGTCACGATCTCGGATCCTCCGGATTTGATGAGAGACCCCGTGCAGGTGCCACGGGACGCTTTGCGGTACGGCGGTTCAGCGGGAGCCCTTCGGGTCCAGCGCGTCGCGCACGCCGTCGCCGAAGAGGTTGAAGGCGAGGACGGTGATGAAGATCGCCACGCCCGGGACCACCATGTACATGGGGTCCGACTCGTAGTAGTCGATCGCGCTGGAGAGCATCTGCCCCCACGAGGACGTGGGCGGCTTGACGCCGACGCCCAGGAAGCTGAGGGCCGCCTCGGTGAGGATGTTCGTGGGGATCATCATCGTCGTGTACACGATGATCGGGGCGACCAGGTTGGGCAGCAGCTCCTTGAACAGGATGTAGAACCGCCCCGCGCCCAGCGATCGGGCGGCCTCGACGTACTCGCGCTCGCGCATCGAGAGCGTCTGGCCGCGCACCACGCGTCCGATGTAGGGCCAGCCGAAGAAGCCGATGACCAGGATCATCACGAAGACTCGCACGCTGGAACCGGTCAGGCCCAGCATGTTGCCCGGCATGACGGAGACCAGGGCGATGGTGAACAGCAGCTGCGGGAAGGCCAGCAGGCCGTCCATCACGCGGCTGATCACGGAGTCGACCCAGCCACCGAAGAAGCCGGCCAGGATGCCCAGCACGGTGCCGAGGACGACGGCGACCACCGCGGACAGGAAGCCGACCAGGAGCGAGACCCGGGCGCCGTAGAGGATGCGGGCGAGGATGTCGCGGCCGTTGACCGGCTCGACGCCCAGCAGGTGCTCGCCGCTCATGCCGCCCAGCGAGCCCTTGGGGGTGCCGTAGAGCGGGTCGATCAGGCTCTCGTGGTAGGCGTCCGGGTCCTGACCGAGCAGGCTGGTGATCACCGGTGCGAGCAGGGCGAGCGCGATGAGGACGAGCACGACGACGCCGCCCGTGAGGGCGAGCTTGTCCCGCTTCAGGCGCTCCCAGGCGATCCGGCCCAGGGAGCGCCCCTGTACGGCCTTCGCTCCGGCGCTGGCAACCGCCGCTTCCTCGGCCGCGCTCGGGGCCGCTTCCGCGGTCGGCTCGTGCAATGGTGCCGTCATCTGGCAGGGACCCCTCTCAACCGGCGGTAGCCGGCCCGCACTTGCCGCTGTAGCGGCGTCATCAGTCCGTCGTACACAGGGGCGAAAGCCCCTGGAGCGGGAGTCTTCAACGCTTTGGCGATCTGTTGCCAGACTTGACGGGGAAAGGATGCGTAAACGTGATGCGGGCTGGAGGGTTCCGTTATCCGGACAGTGGGTAGCGAGGGCCGGACAGGGACGGGTGTGGCTATATGGGACACGGGAGGATCTTACGCCGCCATCTACGCGCGAAGAACAGCACCCCCTGCGGGAGGGCTGTGAGGTCGTCTCAGTATGCGCCGTGAGCCGGCGGATAACCGTATCCGGCTGCCGGAGCCTGCGCGGGGGCCACGTGCGCCTCTCGGTCGTAGAAGGGGCGGGCGTTCGCCCGCAGCCACATCGCGACCGGGTCGTGGCCGTCGGACATCGCCACGGTCGACACCGGCAGGCCGTCCGGCACCGCCCCGATGGACTGCTGCATCATCGCCCGCACCGAGTCCACCGCGGGCGGCGAGGTGTCGTACACGTCCAGGCCGATGGCGAGGTACGGCGCCCCGAGCGCGGGCTGCACCCAGGCGCGGCGCAGCGAGCGGACGGCCGGGGTACGGTGGGCGTTCTGCGCGAGCAGCGCGTAGAACTGCGGGATCTCGATCCCGGGCTCGGACAGGCGCAGCGGGCCCGCCGGCTGGCGGTCGAGTCCGGTGGCGATGCGGCGCAGGTCGAGCCAGGGGATGCCGACGCCGCCGCCGGGGGCGTGCGGGTTGAGCCAGAGGCCGTAGTGGTCGGGGTACAGGGTGCGGGCCACGTCGAGCCCGTCGACGACCTCGTAGGATCGGTTCCAGCCACTGGCCGACAGCTCCTGCGCGGAGGTCACGCAGGGGGCGTAGCTGAAGCCGTCGACCTCCATGTTCCCGTACTGGGCGTCGGGGGACCCGGCCTGGCCGTGCCAGAGCAGCATCCAGACCTGGCCGGAGGACGGGGTCGCGAGCGCCCTGAGCAGCGCCTCGTAGGCGTCGTAGCGCCCGGGCGTCACCTGGCGCAGCATGTGCTCGACCTGGCCGGTCGTGGTGCCGCTGGCGCTCACCTGTACCGCCCCTCCTGAAAGTTGCTGCGGATATGAAACCAGCTTAAGCGCCCGGGGGGTCGGGGCTCCGCGACCGGCGGCGAGTACGTGTCCGCCGGGGCCGGCCGCGGGGTGTTCCCCGTCCCTGCGGGCGGGCTGCCCGTGCGGCGGCGGTTACAGGTGATCCCTCGAGTAGAACGGCCGGACCTGGTCGCGCATCCAGACCGCCACCGGGTCGTCGGTCACGTCCAGCAGGACCAGGTTCACCGGCCACCGGGTGGGGACCTTGGCCAGCGCCCGGCCGAGGGCCTCCAGGGGCAGCGCCCTGAAGTCCCCCTCCCACTGGGACAGCTCCACGCCCACGAACATCGCCGGGTCCGCGGTCTCGATCGCGGCCAGGCACCGGCGGGCCGTGGTGACGACGCCGGTGTCGGCGAACTCCGCGGCGGCCGCGGCGAGGAAGTCGACCGGGTCGTCCTGCCAGTCCGGTTCGAAGAGGCGGACCCGGCCGCCGGCACCGGGGCCGTCCAGCGGGGTGCGGCCGGCGCGGCACAGCTCGGCCACCGCGGCCGGCGGGAGCGGGACGCCGACCACGCCGTCCGGGTTCACGGCGATGCCGACCTGCGGCGGCAGGCCGCGGGCGAACTCGACGGCCGGCGCGATGGTGTACGACATGTGGTTGCCGACGACCTGGCGGAACTGCTCCTCCGAGCTGAAGACCGGCACGTACGCCTGCCCGTCGATCTCGAGGGTGGGCAGGTCGAGGGGGCCGCTGTCCGGGCCGCCGCCGTTGGGCAGCGGCACCCATACGAAGCTGCGCCCCAGCACCTCGACGATCCGCCCGCCGGCGGTGGGCACGCCGAGGGAGGCGGAGAGCACCTCCTCCAGCTCGTTGCCGGGCCATCCGCCGTGCGGATGGGGGTGCGCCTGTGCCGGAATGTCCGCGGGGAAGCCCGCCGCCGGGAAGTCCATCTGCCTACCGCCTGCTTGGAACCTGCTGTGGCTGAAAAGGCTAACGGGTAACGCCCGCCCGGCGGTCGGCCCATGAGCCGACGCCGGCTGCGGGCTGTACGACCGGCGTGCCGACGCGGGCCCGCGAGGGCCGGCGGTCCGCTGCCGACGGGTGGTGCGGTGCCAGTGCCAGTGCCGGCCGGTGCCGGTGCCGGCCGGTGCCGGTGCCGGCCGGTGCCGGTGCCGGCCGGTGCCGGTGCCGGTGGGTGCCGGTGCCGGCCGCCCGGGAACCCAAACCGCGCTCGCGCCCCGGCCGGCCGGGGACGGACGGCCCGGCGCCGGCCGGACGCAGGTCGGCATGCCGACGACGGCCGGAGGCCGACCGCCACGCCGACCGCCATGCCGGCGGAGGCCGGACCGGTCGCCTTGCCGGCGAGGCCGGACCCGTCGCCATGCCGGCGGAGGCCGGACCGGCCGGCCACAGCGCCCCGGGGAGGCCGTCGGCCACAGCGCCCGAGCCCGCCCGCAGGACTGCGGGGAGCCGGTGCCGGGCCGGTGGCGGCCAGCGGGGTGCCGCTGCCGACGGCCGGTTCACCGAAGGCTCCGGTGCGGCGATGCCGCCGGGCGGGCCGGGGCGTGACGCCGGGCGGGCGCACGGCAACGCGCGGTGCGGTGGGCGTGCGCACCGCGCCGCGGCGGGTGGCGTCCGGCGGCGGACGCACGCGCCGCGACGGGTGGCCGCGGGCAGTGGGCAACGCGCAATGAGCAATGGTCAGCCGGTGAAGGCGATTCTGCGGAGGACTCCGGAGGCGGGGCGGTCCAGGAGGATCGCCGAGCCGCAGCCGTCGGGCAGATCGCCGCGCTCCACCGCCCGGAGCAGGCGGGCCACGGCCGCGCGGTGCCGGGCGAAGGCGTAGCGGGAGACGCCGCGGCCCCGCTCCCGCTGCCCTTCCAGCGCGGCCTCGGGCGCGACGTCGAGCAGGAGCAGGTGCAGGGTGCCGCCGCGGCGGCGGGCCTCCCGGGAGAGCCAGCCGCGCACCCACGCCTGCGTGCCGCAGTCGTGCACGACGACGCCCTCGCCGGAGCGCAGGGCGCGGCGCAGCCCCGCGTAGTGGGCGAGGCGGACCAGGGGGCGGTAGACGGCGTAGGGCAGGAAGCGCGGCACGCGGCGCTCCCAGCGGTCGCGGGCGTCCTGGGAGTCGATGCGGACGCCCACCACCGCCCGCTCCATCAGAGTGGACTTGCCGCTGCCGGGCAGTCCGGTGACCACGACGACGTCGCGGGAACCGAACAGCAGGGCGTGCGGGCTGCGGCCGGATCGCTCGCGCAGGTCGCGGACGACCGGCGCCGGCCGGGCCGCGTACCGCTCGCGGGCCGGAGCCGCGGGCTGGTCGGGCAGCGCGAGAGCCGAGGTCGTCGCATACGCCGTGGGCCTTGTCACCGTGATCGTCCTCCCTGCGGGGTTCAGAGAGCTTCTCCCCACCGAATGTAAAAAGAAGGTAATCCACACTGTCTCCCGGTTCGGTGCGTTTACGGCCACAGGCCTGTCACAAGTAGCCGCCCGCCCACCATCCGGCGAAGCGTGCGATGATGTGCCCGCCAACTGCATACCGGCCGTTTGAATCCGCGCGGGAGAGTTCCCGGCAGCACGTACGCGTCGCCACGTTTCGCGTCGCCACGTGCGCCTCACCGGGACGCCGAAGGAGCAAGTCCCTCCCTTGAATCTCTCAGGCCCCGTTACCGCGCGGGCGAGGCACATCTGAAAAGCGGGCCGCTGTCGACCAGCGGCTCCACCCAAGGTGCAAGCCGTGATCCCGTCCCTGGTCATGGCGAACCTCTCAGGTTCCGATGACAGATGGGGAGGAACGACCTCGCTGTCATGCCCTGGGGAGACGACCGACCGATGAGCAGTACCGAAATCCGTCACACCGCCCTCGACGCCCTGCATCGCTCGCTCGGCGCGACGATGACCGACTTCGCCGGCTGGGACATGCCGCTTCGCTACGGCTCCGAGCGCGACGAGCACAACGCCGTACGCACCCGGGCGGGCCTGTTCGACCTCTCCCACATGGGCGAGATCGCCGTCACCGGCCCGCAGGCCGCCGCCCTGCTCGACCACGCCCTGGTGGGCGACATCGGCGGCGTGCGGACGGGCCGCGCCCGCTACACCATGATCTGCCGCGAGGACGGCGGCATCCTCGACGACCTGATCGTCTACCGGCTGGCCGAGACCGACTACCTGGTCGTGGCCAACGCCTCCAACGCCCAGGTCGTGCTGGACGCCCTCGTCGAACGCTCCGCCGGCTTCGACGCCGAGGTGCGCGACGACCGGGACGCCTACGCGCTGATCGCCGTCCAGGGCCCCGAGTCCCCCGGCATTCTGAAGTCCCTCACGGACGCCGACCTCGACGGCCTGAAGTACTACGCGGGCCTGCCCGGCACGGTCGCGGGCGTGCCGGCCCTGATCGCCCGCACCGGCTACACCGGTGAGGACGGCTTCGAACTGTTCGTCGCCCCGTCCGACGCGGAGAAGCTGTGGCAGGCGCTGACCGAGGCGGGCGCGCCCGCCGGACTGGTCCCCTGCGGCCTGTCCTGCCGCGACACGCTGCGCCTGGAGGCGGGCATGCCGCTGTACGGGCACGAGCTGAGCACGTCGGTGACGCCGTTCGACGCCGGGCTCGGCCGGGTCGTGAAGTTCGGCAAGGAGGGCGACTTCGTGGGTCGCGCGGCCCTGCGGGAGGCCGCCGACCGGGCCGCCGCCGAGCCGCCGCGCGTCCTCGTCGGCCTGGTCGCCGAGGGCCGCCGCGTCCCGCGCGCCGGGTACCCGGTCGTCGCCGGCGGCGAGGTGATCGGCGAGGTCACCTCCGGCGCCCCCTCCCCCACGCTGGGCAAGCCGATCGCCATGGCGTACGTGGACGCCGCGCACGCGGCGCCGGGCACCCCCGGGGTCGGTGTGGACATCCGGGGCACCCACGAACCGTACGAGGTCGTGGCGCTGCCCTTCTACAAGCGGCAGAAGTGACACCGTCGTAGCCGCGCGCGCGTGACACAGCGCACATCGCGCCTGGTCACGCACGTTCCTCGCAGTCCCCCACTCATCAGCAGTCCCCCGCGTACAGGAGAATTCAGGCCATGAGCAACCCGCAGCAGCTGCGTTACAGCAAGGAGCACGAGTGGCTGTCGGCCGCCGAGGACGGCGTCGCGACGGTCGGCATCACCGAGTTCGCGGCCAACGCGCTCGGCGACGTCGTCTACGCCCAGCTCCCCGAGGTCGGCTCCACGGTGACCGCGGGCGAGTCCTGCGGCGAGCTGGAGTCGACCAAGTCCGTGTCCGACCTGTACTCCCCCGTCACCGGTGAGATCACCGAGGTCAACGAGGACGTCGTCAACGACCCGTCGCTGGTGAACTCGGCCCCCTTCGAGGGCGGCTGGCTGTTCAAGGTGCGTGTCGCCGAGGAGCCGTCCGACCTGCTCTCCGCCGACGAGTACGCCGCCCACACCGCCGGCTGAGGAGTCGTCCCTTCATGTCCGTACTGAACACGCCCCTGCACGAGCTCGACCCGGAGGTCGCCGCCGCGGTCGACGCCGAGCTGCGCCGCCAGCAGTCCACGCTCGAGATGATCGCCTCGGAGAACTTCGCCCCGCTCGCGGTCATGGAGGCGCAGGGCTCGGTCCTCACCAACAAGTACGCCGAGGGCTACCCCGGCCGCCGCTACTACGGCGGCTGCGAGCACGTCGACGTCACCGAGCAGATCGCCATCGACCGGGTCAAGGACCTGTTCGGCGCCGAGTACGCCAACGTCCAGCCGCACTCGGGCGCCTCCGCCAACCAGGCCGCCCTGTTCGCGCTGGCCCAGCCCGGGGACACCATCCTCGGCCTGGACCTCGCGCACGGCGGCCACCTGACCCACGGGATGCGGCTGAACTTCTCCGGCAAGCAGTTCAATGTGGTGGCCTACCACGTGGACCCCGCGACCGGACTGGTCGACATGGCCGAGGTCGAGCGGCTGGCCAAGGAGCACCGGCCCAAGGTGATCATCGCGGGCTGGTCGGCGTACCCGCGGCAGCTGGACTTCGCCGAGTTCCGCCGGATCGCGGACGAGGCCGGCGCGTACCTGTGGGTCGACATGGCCCACTTCGCCGGTCTGGTCGCCGCCGGTCTGCACCCGAACCCGGTGGAGCACGCCGACGTCGTCACCTCCACCACGCACAAGACGCTGGGCGGACCGCGCGGCGGCATCATCCTCGCGAAGAAGGACTTCGCGAAGAAGCTCAACTCCTCCGTCTTCCCGGGCTTCCAGGGCGGTCCCCTGGAGCACGTGATCGCGGCCAAGGCGGTGTCCTTCAAGGTCGCGGCGAGCGAGGAGTTCAAGGAGCGCCAGCGCCGTACGGTGGAGGGCGCGCGGATCCTCGCCGAGCGCCTGACGGCGGCGGACGCCCGCGAGGCCGGGGTGAACGTGCTGTCCGGCGGTACGGACGTGCACCTGATCCTGGTCGACCTGCGCGAGTCCGAGCTGGACGGGCAGCAGGCCGAGGACCGGCTCCACGAGGTCGGCATCACGGTCAACCGCAACGCCGTCCCGAACGACCCGCGCCCGCCGATGGTCACCTCGGGCCTGCGCATCGGCACGCCCGCCCTGGCCACCCGCGGTTTCGGGGCCGAGGACTTCGCCGAGGTGGCGGACGTCATCGCGCAGGCGCTGAAGCCGTCCTACGACGCGGAGGCGCTGAAGGCCCGGGTGACGGCGCTGGCGGACAAGCACCCGCTGTACCCCGGTCTGAACAAGTAGGTCCTTCCGGACGCCTTCCGGGCCCGTCCTTCCGGGCACCCGTCCGGAAGGGTGTCCGGACCCGTGGTTCCGTTCCGCGCGGTGCCCCGCACACTCGTAGCCGAGTGGGGCACCGCGCGAACACCCTCCCGCACCTCCCACAGCCCCGTTCCCGAGGAGTCACCGTGGCCGTCTCGGTCTTCGACCTGTTCTCGATCGGCATCGGCCCGTCCAGCTCCCACACGGTCGGCCCGATGCGCGCAGCCCGCATGTTCGCCCGCCGGCTGCGCAACGAGGGCCTGCTGGAGGCCGTCGCGTCCGTGCGCGGCGAGCTGTACGGCTCCCTGGGCGCGACCGGCCACGGCCACGGCACCCCGAAGGCGGTGCTGCTGGGGCTGGAGGGGGAATCCCCGCGCACGGTGGAGGTGGAGACGGCGGACCAGCGGGTGGCGGACATCAGGGAGTCGGGCCGGCTGCGCCTGCTCGGCGAGCACGAGATCCCGTTCTCCTTCGACAAGGACCTGGTGCTGCACCGCCGCAAGGCGCTGCCGTACCACGCCAACGGCATGATCCTGCGGGCCCGCGACGCCTCCGGCGCCGAACTGCTGTCGAAGACGTACTACTCGGTGGGCGGCGGCTTCGTCGTCGACGAGGACGCGGTGGGCGCGGACCGCATCAAGCTGGACGACACGGTCCTGAAGTACCCCTTCCGCACGGGCGACGAACTGCTGCGCCTGACCGGGGAGACGGGCCTGTCGATCTCCGCGCTGATGCTGGAGAACGAGCGGGCCTGGCGCACGGAGGAGGAGATCCGGACCGGGCTGCTGGAGATCTGGCGGGTGATGCGGGAGTGCGTGTCGCGGGGCATGTCCCGCGAGGGCATCCTGCCGGGCGGCCTGAAGGTGCGCCGCCGCGCCGCCGTCTCGGCCCGCCAACTGCGCGCCGAGGGTGACCCGCTGGCGCACGCGATGGAGTGGATCACGCTCTACGCGATGGCGGTGAACGAGGAGAACGCGGCCGGCGGGCGGGTCGTCACCGCCCCCACCAACGGCGCGGCGGGCATCATCCCCGCGGTCCTGCACTACTACATGAACTTCGTGCCCGGCGCCGACGAGGACGGCGTGGTCCGCTTCCTGCTCGCGGCCGGCGCGATCGGCATGCTCTTCAAGGAGAACGCCTCCATCTCCGGCGCCGAGGTCGGCTGCCAGGGCGAGGTCGGCTCCGCCTGCTCGATGGCGGCGGGCGCGCTGGCGGAGGTGCTCGGCGGATCGCCCGAACAGGTCGAGAACGCCGCGGAGATCGGCATGGAGCACAACCTCGGCCTCACCTGCGACCCGGTCGGCGGCCTGGTCCAGATCCCCTGCATCGAACGCAACGGCATGGCCGCGGTCAAGGCGGTCACGGCCGCCCGGATGGCGATGCGCGGCGACGGCTCGCACAAGGTGTCCCTGGACAAGGTCATCAAGACGATGAAGGACACCGGCGCCGACATGTCGGTGAAGTACAAGGAGACGGCGCGCGGCGGCCTCGCGGTGAACATCATCGAGTGCTAGGGAGGCAGTCCCCGGCCTGCGCGTCCGCTTCTTCCAGCGCTGCCGCGGCCTTCCCCGCCGAGGTGTGGGGTGAGCGGCCCCCGCGTCGCGGCAACCCGTCAAGTCCGCCCGTCGCCATCGCGCTCCGTGCGGAGCGGGTGGCGCAGCTGGGCGGCTTCCCGGTGCCGGCCGGCGTGGTCGAGGAGGTCGGCCTTCACAAGGGTGGCCACCCTGCGCAGGTCGTCCTGGACATCCTCGGACGCGGAAGCGTGCCGGGTGAAAGTGGTGATCGCCTCGTCGACGGCCGTGGTCGCCCGCTCGATGTCGGTGCCGGCGGCGGCGCGGACCGCCGCGAACACGCATTGGGCGCGGGCGTGAGGCATGACGTCTCCGCCACGCGCGGCGAGTGCGCCCAGGGTCGTGACGGCTTCCTCGCTGTGCGCCAACGCGTCGTCGGTGCGGTCCAGCGCCTGTTCCAGGGGCGCCAGGCCGACGAGGATCACCGCCCGCCGGCGGAGCATGCTGTGGAGCATGGTGGGACCGAGGGACGGAAGGCTTCCGTCCCGGGTCGCGGCCAGGAGACGCTCCTGGGCGGTCGCCTCGTCCTGGTAGAGGGCGACGGCCTCCTCGAGCCGGTCCGTCTCGACCAGGGCCGCCACCCTCCGGTTGAGCAGCTCGGTCGCGAGATCCACACTCTGCTCGGGCAGCAGGGCCAGGGCCGGCATGCCGCGTTCGCGGGCGGCGCGCGGCAGAGGATGGTCAGGTTCCGGCTCGGGTGGGGACGGCGGCTTCCGGGCCGGTTCCCCCCGGGCGTCGCTGATGCGCCACCAGCGCTGGGCGTCGGTGACCCGGCCGTGCCGCATCCGGTGGTCGGCCAGGGACCGCATGGCCTCGGCGTGCCCCGCCTCGGCGGCTCGCGCGAAGGAGTTCTCCGCCTCGGCGGGCCGGTCCTGCTCCGCCAGCAACAGGCCCAGCCGGTGGTCGCCGTCGGGATCGCCGGCCTGTGCGGCGGTACGGAACCAGTGCTCGGCCGCCGTGAGGTCCCCGTCGTCCCACAGGGCCGCGCCCAGTGACACCATGGCGTTCGTCGCGCCCGCCTCGGCGCCCCGGCGGAACCAGCGCCGTGCCGTGTCCCGATCCTCCAGTTTCCAGTGCAGGACGCCCAGGTCGTGGCAGCCGGCTGTGACACCGGCGGCGACGGCCCGGGTCCACCAGGACTTCGCGTCCGCCGTCCGCCCGAGTTCCCGGTACAGATGACCGAGGTTGTACATCGCCTCGGGCAGGCCCGCCTCGGCCGCGCGGCGGCAGGGCTCCTCCGCCTCCGCCCTCCGGCCGGCCTTCACCAGCCGCACGGCCTCGTTGAAAGCGTTCACCACCTCGGCGTCGGACTTGGCCGGGGCGGGAGGACGGCCGGCGGCGCCGAGGGCCCGGAGGTTGTGCCTGACCACGTCCAAGGGCGACTCGTACCCGTCGTCGACGAGCACCAGCCGTTCGTAGAGCTCGACGGCCTCGTTCAGGGATGCCACCGCTTCGTCCCGGTCCACCTGCGCGAGTACCGCTCCGTGACTCGCCAGCGCGTGCGCCAGGATGCCCGCGTGCGCGACGCGGTCGGCCCGGAACAGCCTCCTGGCCCGGTTCACGGCCTCCTCGGCCACGGTGACCGCTTCCTCGTCCCGGCCGACGTCGGACAGCCGGCCCGCGTGGTTCAGCAGGGACAGGGCGAGGTCGGCGGTGTGGGCCTGTGGGTTCAGGGCGACCAGGTCGCGGCGGATCCTCACCGCCTGTTCGGCGAAGTGCAGCGCCTCGACGCCGTGCCGGAGCCGGAAGTGCGCGGTGCCGAGATTGGTCAGCGCCCGTGCCAGACCGGGCAGGTGCGCCTGTGGGGCGGCGTCCGTCAACTCCCTGTAAATCGCCACGCTGTCGCTGAGGTTCTTCAGCGCGGCCCGGTCCTGGCCGACCGCCAGCAGGCGGGTGCCGAGCCCGTTGAGCGCGAACGCGAGCCGCGGCGGATCGGCCAAGTCGGTTCCCGCCAGCCCCCGGTAGATCTGAACGGCCTCCCGGGCGGCCGCCAGGGCCTCGGTGCGCCGCCCGGTGTTCTGCAACTGGTTGCCGTAGTTGGCCCAGGCCAGGGCCAGATGGGGGAGGCACTCCCGCTGCCCGTCGTCCACGGCCGCGCGCAGCAGTTCGGTCGCTCGTCGGGTGAAACCGACGGCTTCTCCGTGCCGTCCCAGGTCCGACAGGTAGCCGCCGATGTCCATCGTGCACAGCGCGACCTCGCTCCCGTAGGTCTGCGGGTCGAGTTCGTCGAGCCGGTGCAGGGCGGCCAGAGCCTGGTGGTTGGCGCGGATCGCCTCCTCCTTGCGCCCGGAGTACGCCAGGCGCACACCGAGCCGGGAGTACCAGGACGCGGCGTCCTGCAGTCGGCTCGTGTCGTCCACACGCTCCCGGACCAGCCGGTCGGTCACCGCCGCCGCGCCCACGTCCAGCTCGACCTGGCGTCCCTCGGGCAACCGCATCTCGATGTCGAGCAGCACGTCGGTGTCGACGTATGCGGCCTCGCTGAGCGCGACCAGCGCCGCGCTGCCCGCCCGGACGGCGATGTCCGGTCGTTCTCGGAGCAGCGCGCCCAGCTCCGCGCCCACATGCGGCCAGCGGTCCGCGGCCGATGCGAGCACCACGACCGCGCGGCCGACGCAAGGCGGAACAGGCGCGTCCGGCTCGTCGATGCCGAGCAGGGCGCGCGGCACCGTGGTGGCCCAGGGGTCCGGGTCATAGCCGGAGACCTCGTGGCCGGGCAGCAGCAGGGCGACGAAGTCCTCGGCCAGCCGGTCGGGAAGGAGCGGCTCCAGCACCTGGGCGCGATTCAGCGGCGGATAGCAGAACCGGTGGTCCGTGAGAACCCGGTCGACCGGCGCCAGTCCGAGACGGTCGAGCCGGGCGACCCCACCGTCGTACGAGACCGCACCGCCGAGGACCGCGGCGAACACCGCGCGTGCCATCACCGTCGGCGAGGTGTCGAACTCCTCTCCCTGGAGCCGCGATCCGTACAGCCGACGCCACCCCATGCGCTCACGGTCCAGCAGGTACGCGGCGATGCCCTCGACACTGTCCGGCATCGGGCCGCCGGGATACCTGGCGGTGAGCGCCGCGACGAGGGCGGCCATGTGCAGCGTCAGCACCTGGCCGTAGGCGGGGCCGTCAAGTCCACGCACGGTCTCGGTGACCGGGCCGGTCACCCCCAGCACGGCACCGAACCGGTCGCGGGCGGTTGCGAACGCCCGCGACCGGTCCGGCATGCTGTCGGCGAACCGGCCCAGCGGCAGGTCCGTCACCGCGGCGCCGACCGACCGCAGTTCTCCCCGTAGCGCCGCCCACCACTGCACGGTCCGGCCGATCAGCAGCACCCGCACGGCCGGACCGTCCAGCAGCGGATCACGCAGCAGCTCCACCAGCTCCGGGTGTGCCCAGCGGTCGGCGTAGTCGACGATCACCAGCAGTCCGTGGGCCCCGGCCCGGCCCGGTTCCTCTCCCGGGCGCTCGGCAGTGGCGTGGTGCCGGGCCTGCACCACCTCCCACCCGGCCGCGGCCGACAACTCGGCGAACCGCGCCGCCAGCCGCGTCTTCCCTTCACCGCCGGGGCCGTGGAGCAGGAGAGCGGACAGCGCAGCGGTGCCGGCGTCGCGCCAGTCGGCCAGCGTGGCCAGCTCCTCCTCCCGGCCGCTGAACGGGACGATCCGACTGCGCGCGTCGAGCAGCCGGCTCGGCTGGTCGGCGAACTGACCGGCGTCCACCACCGGTGCGAAGGAGAACCGCTCAAGCCGGTGCGCCGGCGCTGCTCCGGAGACGAAGTCACCTATGAACACACCGGAGTTGGCGAAGCCGCCGTTGGCGGCGTATGCGGCCGCCGTCCGGGCCACCCGCACAGAACCGCCGGGGGCGCCGTCGATGCCTGGTGCGGGCCCCTGGTACCCGGTCACCGCCGTGCCCTCGGACCCGGCCGTGGGCTTCCCGGTGTCGCGCACGGAGGTTTCCGCGCCGCCCTTGGCTCTCCGGCCCCACCAGCGCCTGCCCGGTGCGGTCACGCGGCCCCCATCTTCTTCGCCTTCTCCTTCGACGCCGCGGCCGTCCGGGCCGCCCCTGTCGTCGGTACTCCGACCGCTCGGGAAGTCAGTCGCTGTAGTCGATACCGCTGACGGCTCTGCTGCCGGCTCCGTCCGCCGTCGCCGACCCCGTCCTCACCGCCCTGGCCGACCCGCTGCCTCTTCCCCCCGGACGCCGGATACCCGAGACAGCGATTCCCCCACGCCTCGCGCGCGGCTGCCCCGTCCTCACCGACGTGTCGTCCGTACGGCGGTCCGGAGACTGGAACAGCGCCCACACCAGGGCGACCACGCCGACAGCGGCCTGAACCGTCGCCCCGGCCAGCTGCCCGGCGTCGGGGCCGTTCAACAGCCAGATCAACGGCGTCGAGAGGACGACGACCGCCGCAAGCACGATGACCGTGATCTTCCACCCCTGCGTCATGGCCCCTCCCCCACCCCGGCCACCCCGACCGCCCCGGCACGCACGCAGGGGCGCCACATCCGTTCACACGATGCTATGGCCCGTCATGGCACGCATCAACGCGGTACCGCCGGTTCCGGCCCACCGTGACCTGCCTCGGTGGGGCACTGGATCCTCCGGAGCCGGTTCACCGCGGCCGACACACGGGGCGGGTGGTTGACGGTTCAGCTACGGGGTACAACTCCTGTCCCGCCGACGGAAATTGTGGGAGTCCCCCGATGCTGCGCGGTATCGACGTGAGTGCGTATCAGTCCTCGTCCTTCGACACGGAGGGTCTCGCCTTCGCCTTCGTCAAGGCGACGGAGGGCCGTTCCTACGTCAACCCGAGACTCGCCGCCCAGACGAAGCGGGCCCGGGACGCCGGGCTGGTCGTCGGCTTCTACCACTTCCTGTGGCCCGGCAACCTGCAGGCGCAGGCCGAGTACTTCGTCAGGCACGCCCCCGAGAAGGCGGGCGACATCCTCGCCGTCGACTGGGAGACCACGGGCGACGGCACGCACGCGTCCAACGCGCAGAAGGACTCCTTCATACGCAGGGTGAAGGCGCTGCGGCCGCGTCACCGGGTCCTGCTCTACTGCAACCGGGACTTCTGGCTGAACATCGACACCACGTCGTACGCGGGCGACGGCCTGTGGATCGCCGACTACGTCACCGCGGGCGAGCCGCGCATCAAGGCCAGGTGGCGCTTCCACCAGTACTCCGGCACACCGCACGACAAGGACGTCGCCGCCTTCGCCACGAAGGCCGCCCTGCGGGCGTGGGCGGGCGGCGCGTGACGGGCACCCGGCCCCGCGGGAGCGCACCGGCCCGGCGAGTAGGGTCGTGACCTGCGGCGGACGGCCGCCGCGGGACGGAGGGGAGCCGGCGTGGACGGAACGGTGGGGGCGGTCGGCCGGAACGGGGTGTACTCGTTCACCAAGCCGAACCGGGAGAGCATCACGCTGCTCACCGGGCTCGGGGTCGAAGGGGACGTGCACGCCGGGGAGACGGTCAGGCACCGGTCCCGGATGCGGAAGGACCCATCGCAGCCGAACCTGCGGCAGGTGCACCTGATGCAGGAGGAACTGTTCGACGAGGTCCGCGCGGCCGGGTTCGAGGTTTCGGCCGGGCAGCTCGGGGAGAACGTCACCACCCGCGGGATCGATCTGCTGGGGCTTCCCGCGGGCACCCGGCTGCGCCTCGGGGAGGACGCCGTCGTGGAGGTGACCGGGCTGCGCAATCCGTGCGCGCAGATCGACGGCTTCCAGCGGGGCCTGCTGAAGCAGGTCGTCGAGCGGGGTGCGGACGGGAGCGTCCGGTTCAAGGCCGGGATCATGGGCGTCGTGGCCGCCGGGGGCGTGGTGCGGCCCGGAGACCCGATCACCGTCGAGCTGCCGGACGGGCCGCACCGGCCCCTCCACATCGTGTGAGCCGCGACGGCCCGCCCGGCGGGGCCGTGCCCTACGCGCGGAAGTCGGCCGGGCGTTCCGGGGACGCCTCCGCCAGGCCCTTGGTGACCTCCTCGACGCCGGCCCGCAGGCCGTACACCGGCGTGCCGGGCTGCTGGCGCCAGGAGTCGTCCAGGCCGCCCGCGTCGACGGTGTCGAAGCCGAGTTCGTCGATCAGCGCCCTGACCTTCCGCTTGGCCGCCTCGTCGTCGCCCGCGACCGGGAGCGCCATGCGGTCCGGGTCGCCGGCCGGGCGGGGCCGGTCGAGGATGTCCTGGGCGTACGTGCCGTTGAACGCCTTGATCACCGGGTGTCCGAGGTGGCGTTCCGTCCAGCGGCTCTCGGTGACGCCGTCGTCCACGATCTCCGCGATCCTGCCGTCGCGCTGCGGGTAGTAGTTGCCGGTGTCGATCACGGCGACGCCGTCCGCGGCCTCCTCGAACAGGCCGGACGGCAGGTCCGGGACCGCCTTGAGGGGGATCGTCACGACGACGATCCCGGCTCCGCGCGCCGCCTCCTCGACGCGGACGGGCGTCGCGCCGGTCTCCTCGGCCAGCGCGGCGAGCGTGTGGGGTCCGCGGGAGTTGGCGACGGTGACGTCGTGCCCGAGTGCGGTGAGCCGCCGGGTGAGGTTGCCGCCGATGTTGCCCGCGCCGATGATGCCGATCTTCATACCGGTCGCCCTTCCGGGGGTGATGTGGTGCCCGTGAGCACCACCAACCCTCCCGGAGCGACGGCTATTCCGCACGCGGGGCCGGACCGGCGGCCGGAGGGGCGGCCGGTCGGCGGGCGGCCGCACCGGCGGGTACGACGAAGGGGCCGGTCGACCGCAGCGGCGGCGAGCCGGCCCCTTCCGCGTCCGTGCTCACGTCACTTGTTCAGGTAAGTCCAGAACTCGTCGAACGACAGGACCTTGTCGCCGTTGAGGTCACGGGTCTTGATGATCGCCTCGGCGACCGACTCGGTGACGTTCCAGTCGCCCCCCTGGGCGAGCGCGGTCTTCAGCTCGGCGGCGGTGATGAACCCGTCGCCGTCGGTGTCGATCCGCTGGAACTCCTTGCGCGCCTCTTCGATGTCCGCCACCGATCCACCCCTCTTGTTACGTTTCTCGTGTCTTACCGGCGTTCTGCCGCAGGTCAGACTAACGGGCGCGGTGAGCGCCGGGCGCGGCGACCACCCGGGAGCGGGCGGGGACTGGAGGAGCGGTCGATGGCGGAGACGTTGCGGGACGTGCTGGAGGCGGCGGCGCGGGGTGTCTTCCCGCCGGCGGACGGCCGGACGACGGTCCTGCCGCAGCCCTCGCCCCGCGACGCCGGAGTCATCGCCTTCACCGCGCACTCCGTGGTCTTCACCGACGAGGACCCGCGGTGGGTGCGCCGGGCCCTGCGGGAGACCGACTGCGACGCGCTCGCCGCGACGATGAACGCCCGCTTCCTGACCGCGTTCATGGACCGCACGGGCCGCACGACGGACACCGTCGACGTGCTGACGGTGGGCTCCGCCCTGCCGGGCGGGCCGCCGCTCGCGCTCACCGAGATCGCCGACCCGGACCATCCGCGGGTGGCGGCCTCCCGCCGCCGGCGCGACGACGTCCGGGTGTGGGCGGCGGACGGGGGCGTGCTCGTGCTGGGCCGGGGGGTCGCGGGGCGGCTGGAGGCAGCGGTGGAGGTGGACGAGGGCGTACGGCACCGGGGGCTGGGGCGTGCCCTGGCGACGGCGGCCCGGCATCTGGGCGGGGGCGAGCCGGTGTGGGCGCAGATCGCGGCGGGGAACGCCCGCTCGCTGCGGGCGTTCCAGGCGGCCGGTTACCGTCCCGTGGGCTCGGAGGCGCTGCTGCGGTGACCGCGGCGGTGCTCCGCGGCGGAGTACCGCAGCGCTGATCCACGGCCGTGATCCGCAGCCGGATCAGTGGCCGGATCAGTGGCCGGGTCAGTGGCCGGGTCAGTGGCCGGGTCAGCGGAAGATGCCGGTGTGACCGAGCGAGTAGCGGCCCGGCTGCGGGTACACGGCGAGGCCGTGCGGGCCGCTGCCGACCTTGACGCGGGCCAGCAGGGCGCCGGTGCGGGTGTCGATGGCGTACACCTCGGAGTGGTAGCGGCCGGACAGCCACAGGACCTTGCCGTCGGCGGAGACACCGCCCATGTCGGGGCTGCCGCCGTTCGGCAGGTGCCACTTCCTGGTGACCCGCCGCTGCCGGAAGTCGAAGACGGAGACGGAGCCCTCGCCGCGGTTGGAGACGTACATCTCGCGCGAGTCGCGGCTGACGTACAGGCCGTGGCAGCCCTTGCCGGTGGGCAGGAAGCCGGGCGTCGTGAACTTGTCGCCGTCGAGGACCCACATGCCGTCGGTGGTCATGTCGGCGATGTAGAACTTCCTGCCGTCGGGCGAGACCTTGACGTCCTGCGGCATCGCGCCGTGGTGCGGGAGCCGCTGCTGCCCGACCACCTTCATCTTCGCCGTGTCGACCTTGAGCAGTTCGCCGCTGAACTCGCAGGAGACGATGAAGTAGCGGCCGTCGAGGGAGAAGTCGGCGTGGTTGACGCCGTAGCAGCTGACCGGGACGGTCTTGACGCGTTTCATGGTGTGCGCGTCGCGGAAGACCAGTTCGCGGTCGAGGGAGGCCATGACGACGGCGTAGCGGCCGTCGGGGGTGAAGTAGAGGTTGTACGGGTCGTGCACGTCGACCGTGCGGCCGGCCTTGCCGGTCCTGGGGTCGATCGGGGTGAGGGTGTTGCCCTTGTCGTTGTTGACCCACAGCGTCTTCAGGTCCCAGGACGGCACGACGTGCTGGGGCTGGGCGCCGACGTGGATCGTCTCGATCACCCGGTAGGTCTTCGGGTCGATGACGGAGACGGTGTCGGAGTTGGTGTTGGGGACGTAGACGCGGGACGGGAAGTCCCGGACCGCCGGGGAGAGCCGGTTCGGGCGGTCGGCCGCGTACACGTCGTGCGGGTCGAGGACGGGCGGCATGCCGGGCAGGCCCTGGACCGTCGCCGCCTTCGGCGGGGCGGGCCGGACGGCGGCGCTGCTGCGGGCGGCGGCCTCCTCGGCACGGGGGCGGGCGGGGCCGCCGCAGGCGGCGAGGGCGGCGAGCGCGGCGGCGGCGAGGAGGGCGCGCCGGGCGAGGGTGCGGTGCATCAGCTGAACAGCTCCGTGGTGGTCACCGCGGCCAGACCGCGGCGGTCGAGTTCGTCCAGTAGGGCGGGGAGCGCGGCGACGGTGTCCGGGTGGCCGAAGTGCAGGCTCACCACCGATCCGTTGCGGATCTCGCCGAGGACCTTGCGGGTGACGGCGTCGGGTCCGGGCCGGGTGTAGTCCAGGGAGTCGACGTCGTACGACAGCACGTGCGGGTAGCCCGCCTCGCGGGCCAGGCGCAGGACGAGCGGGGAGGCGCGGGGCGCGCGCGAGGGACGGAACCAGGTGCCGATGGAGCCGGTGAGTCGCCTCAGCCGGTCGGCGCAGGCGGTGATCTCGGCACGGGCGTCGGCCTGCGCCATGGTGTTGACGGCCAGGTGGCGCTGGGTGTGGTTGCCGAGGTCGTGGCCGCCGTCGAGGACGCGGCGGGCGAGGGAGGGGTGCTCGTCGAGCCAGCTGCCGACGGCGAGGACGGTGACGCGGGCGCCGTGCCGCTCGGCCTCGGTGAGCAGGGCGCGGGCGAGGGCGGGGTCGCCCTGGCCGTGGAAGGTGAGGGCGACGCGGGGTCGGGTGCGGGGGCCGTGGGTGAGCTGGGCGGGCCGGCCCGGGTAGTGACGCGGGCCGGGGGCCGGGGGGCGGGTGGAGCGGCGGGCGGTGGGGGCGGCGGCGGTGGGGGCGGGATGGGCGGCTGCGCCGGCGGCGGAGCATCCGGCGGCGAGCACGCCACCGGCGACGAGCCCGGCGCCGGTCCGCAGCGCGGTGCGACGATCGGTCGTGGTCACCGCACCATTTAAGGCGGATCGGACACGAAAAACGCTGATTAGTCCGATTGGCGTCCGGCGCGGGTCGCACCGGGGATCACCGGTCCGCCACCCTCATCTCGAACCACGTCGTCTTGCCCCGCGGCAGCAGGTCGACCCCCCAGCGGTCGGAGAGTTCGTCGACGAGGAACAGGCCCCGGCCGCTGATGTCCATCTCCTGGACGGGCAGCAGACAGGGCAGGCCGCGGGACGGGTCGCGGACCTCGATGCGGATCCAGCCCCGGCGGCGGCGCATCCGCAGACCGAAGACGCGGGCGCCGGTGTGACGCACGGCGTTGCCGACGAGTTCGGAGACGAGCAGGACGACGTCCTCCGCCATCCGGGGGGTGAGGCCCCAGTGGCGCAGGACCACGACCTGGGCGAGGCGGCGGGCGGTCGCCGCGGACTCCGGGCGGGACGGCAGCGGGACGTCCGCGTCGGTCGGATCGCCGTACAGCTCCAGCGCCTCGAGTCCCTGTTCGTCCTCCACCGCGGGCGACCACCGCCCTGCGGTCGCACGGCCTTGTCCCCGCGGCTGTCCGATGCCCTCCAGCCCCGCCATGGCCCCATGATGGCCGTCCGCAACGGCCCCCGGGGCCGTTCCCGAGGAATACACCCCCCGGAACGACTCGCCCGGAGCAGGTCCTCCGACCTGCGCCGCGGGCGGTCCGGAGTCGCCCGCAGCCTGTCCGGCCTGCGGTGACTGCTCCCCTGGAGACAATCGACGGTCCCCCCTCGACAAGGCGGACTTATGGGCGCGTTAAGGCTCCCATAAACCGTCTTGCCGAGGGGCCCGGATGAGACATCTCGTCAATTGCAAGGGTCTGTGGGCAGTTTCACATGGTTCGCCGCCCACGGACCAGCGGTCCCGGCGGCCTCAGAGGAACTTGGCCTTGCCCGGCCCCTCCTCCACGAAGCTGCGCATCCCGCGCTCGCGGTCCTCGGTGGCGAACAGGCCCGCGAACCAGTTCCGTTCGACCGCGAGCCCGGTCTCGATGTCCGTCTCCAGTCCGGTGTCGACCGACTCCTTGGCGGCGCGCAGCGCGAGCGCGGGCCCCTGCGCGAGCTTCGCGGCCCACGCGTGCGCCTCGGTGTAGACGTCGGCGGCCGGCACGACGCGGTCCACCAGACCGAGCGTCAGCGCCTCGTCCGCCTTGACCATGCGGCCCGTGAAGATCAGGTCCTTGGCCTTGGAGGGGCCGATCAGGCGGGCCAGACGCTGGGTGCCGCCGGCGCCCGGGATCAGGCCGAGCAGGATCTCCGGCTGGCCGAGCTTGGCGTTGTCGGCGGAGATCCGGTAGTCGGCGCACAGGGCGAGTTCGCAGCCGCCGCCCAGCGCGTATCCCGTCACGGCCGCCACCACCGGCTTGGGGATGCGGGCCACCGCCGTGAACGACTCCTGCAGGGCGCGGGAGCGCAGGACCATCGCGGTGTGGTCCATGGCCTGCATCTCCTTGATGTCCGCGCCGGCGGCGAACACCTTCTCCCCGCCGTAGAGCACCACGGCGCGCACGTCGTCCCTGCGGGACGCCTCCTCGGCGAGCTCCTTCAGCCTGTCCTGCGTGGCGACGTCCAGCGCGTTCATCGGGGGGCGGTCCAGGCGCAGCGTGCCGACGCCCTCGGCGACTTCGAGATTCACGGTCATGCAGGCAGGTTAACGGGGACTAACGGCACGTGCCCGGGTGCGGTCGGTCACAGCCGGCCGGGGGTCTGGGGGTTGCCCCCGGACAGACACAGCGCGGGGACCAACGGCACGTGCCCGGGTGCGGTCGGTCACAGCCGGCAACACGGCACCGGCACCGGCACCGGCACCGGCACCGGCGACAACGGCAACGGCCCTGGTGCCGTGTTTCGCACCGGGGCCGGGCCGTGGGTCGGGGGACGCCTACTGCGTCCACTTCTCCCAGGACATGTTCCAGCCGTTCAGGCCGTTGTCGGGGGCGACCGTGTCGTCGTCGGAGTTCTTCACGACGACCACGTCGCCGATGATCGAGTGGTCGAAGAACCACCCGGCCGGCAGCTTGCGGTCGTAGCCGCCGCGCACGTCCTGCAGGCCGACGCAGCCGTGGCTGGCGTTGTAGTTGCCGAAGGCGTCGGAGGCCCAGTAGTTGCCGTGGACGAAGGTGCCGGAGGTGGTCAGCCGCATCGCGTCGGGCACGTCCGCGATGTCGTACTCACCGCCGTAGCCGACCGTGTCGCCGTTCATGCGGGTCACCCGGAGCTTCTCGCTGATGACCATCTGGCCGTTCCAGGTGTCGTAGCCGGGCTTGCCGGTGGTGACGGGGATGGTCTTGACGACCTTGCCGTCCTGCATGACCTTCATGGTGTGCTTCTCGGCGTCGACCACGGAGACCTGGTTGCGGCCGATGGTGAAGGAGACCGTCTTGGCCTGGCTGCCGTAGACGCCCGGCCGGCCCTCGACGCCGTCGAGGTTGAGCCGGACGGTGACCTTGGTGCCCTCCGCCCAGTACTTCTCGGGACGGAAGTCGAGGCGGTCGTTGCCGAACCAGTGGCCCTGGACGTCCACGGCCGGCTCGGTCTTGATGCTGATGGCCTTCTCGACGTCCTCCGGGTGCGTGATGCCCCGGGTGAAGCGGACGGAGAACGGCATCCCGACGCCGACGGTGGAGCCGTCCTCGGGAGTGAAGTAGCCGACGAAGGTGTTCGGCGGCGTCAGCGTGGTGAAGCTGGAGTCCTCGGCGGCCTCGCGCCCCGCGGAGTCCTTGGCGACCGCGTGCACGGTGTACTTGGTGGACGCGGCCAGGTGCGTCGACGGCGTCCAGGCCGTGCCGCCGGCGGTCAACCTGCCCGGTATCTCGGTGCCCTTGGAGTCCTTGACCTGGACCTGGGTCAGCTTGCCCTTGCCGACGCTGACCTTGAGGGCGCCGCTGGTGTCGACGGACTTCGCACCGTCCTCGGGGGCGATGGACACCACGGCCTCGGACTGCTTGCTCACGGCCTGGCCGGAGTCCTTGCCCTTCGCGCCGCCGGAGCCGGGCCCGGCGCCGGAGTCCGAGTCGCCCCCGCCACACGCGGTGACGGTCACCAGCAGCGCCCCGAGTATCAGCGCCGTCAGTCCTTTTCCGCCCCGCCCGCGCGCGTCAACCGACGCCCCCGATATCGGCCGCACGTTCACGTTCTCTCCCCTCGCCGGGCCTGGTCAGGCCCGCACCCCTGCGCGTCCCCCGCGCTCATTGGCGCATATTAACCGCCCAATTTCGGGGTACGAACGGGCAGAAGGTCACCATTGCGTCGCAACATCGGGCGCGTCCGCACGGCCCGGAGCCCGCCCGGAGCCGGCGCACCGGAGCGCGCCGCCCGCTTTCCACTGTTTCCACCCCACGCCCCGCGCGCGCCCGGTACGTGCCTCACGCGCTGCCCGACGACGGGCCCGCCCTGGGGAAACGTGAGTGCGAGCCACGCTCTGGGCAGAACAGTGGGGAGGACGACGCGAGGGGGTGTGGCGGCCGTCGCTGAGCCGCAGCGGCGCGCCACGGGGACCGCCGGGGCCGGTGCCGCCGCCGTACGCCCTTCCGGGTGTCGTTCCACGAGCCGTGGGAGGCTGACAAGGTGTCCAGCGCAGCCGAGCAGGAGGCGGTGGCCGGGGAACGCGCCGGCGGGGAGGCGCGTCCGGCCGTCGTGATCGACGGCGTGCGGCGGCAGGTGCCGGGCGTGCCGGTGTGGCCGGGCGCGCCGATGCCGCTGGGGGCCCGGTTCCTGGTCGGGCCGGAGGGGGTGGCGGGCACCAACTTCGCGCTGTGGGCGGGCGGGGCGGAGGCGGTGGAGCTGTGCCTGTTCGACGGCCGCGGCAAGGAGAGCCGGGTCCGCCTGACCGAGCTGACGCACGAGATCTGGCACGGCTTCGTGCCGGGCGTCATGCCCGGGCAGCGGTACGGCTACCGGGTGCACGGCCGCTGGGACCCGTGGACCGGCGCCCGCTGGAACCCGGCGAAGCTGCTCCTCGACCCGTACGCCCGCGCGGTGGACGGCGACTTCACGCTGCCGCCCGAGGTGTACGGGCACGTGCGCGACTGGCCCGAGCAGCACGTCGCGGACACCGTGCGCGACGACCGGGACTCGGCGCCCCACGTCCCCAAGGGCGTCGTGGTGCACGATGACGACGACTGGTCGGACGACCGCGGTCCCCGGACGCCGTGGGCGGACTCGGTGATCTACGAGGTGCACGTGCGCGGCTTCACCAAGCTGCACCCGGGCATCCCGGAGGAACTGCGCGGCACCTACGCGGGTCTGGCGCACCCGGCGGCCGTCGAGCACCTGGTGAGGCTCGGCGTGACGGCCGTGGAGCTGCTTCCGGTGCACCAGTTCGCGCACGAGGACCACCTGCTGCGGCGCGGCCTGCGCAACTACTGGGGCTACAACTCCATCGGCTACTTCGCCCCGCACGCCGGGTACGCCGCCTCCGGCACCACCGGTCAGCAGGTGGGCGAGTTCAAGCGGATGGTGCGCGCCCTGCACGCGGCCGGCATCGAGGTGATCCTCGACGTGGTCTACAACCACACCGCCGAGGCGAACGAGTACGGCCCCACACTGTCCCTCAAGGGCATCGACAACCGCGGCTACTACCGCCTGCAGCCGGACGCCCGGCGCTACGCCGACTACACCGGCTGCGGCAACACCCTGCACGTCGTCCAGCCGCACGTGCTGCGCCTGATCACCGACTCGCTGCGCTACTGGGTGACCGAGATGGGCGTGGACGGCTTCCGCTTCGACCTGGCGGCCGCGCTGGCCCGCTCCATGCACGACGTCGACATGCTCTCGCCGTTCCTCGCCGTCATCGCGCAGGACCCGGTGCTGCGGCGGGTGAAGCTGATCGCCGAGCCGTGGGACGTCGGCTCCGGCGGCTACCAGGTGGGCGCTTTCCCGCCGCTGTGGACGGAGTGGAACGACCGGTACCGGGGCGCCGTACGGGACTTCTGGCGCGGCGCCCTGCCGGACGTGCGGGACCTCGGCTACCGGCTGTCGGGCTCCAGCGACCTGTACGCCTGGGGCGGCCGCAGGCCGTACGCGTCGGTCAACTTCGTCACCGCGCACGACGGTTTCACCCTGCGGGACCTGGTGTCGTACGAACGCAAGCACAACGAGGCGAACGGCGAGGGCAACCGGGACGGCACCGACGACAACCGGTCGTGGAACTGCGGCGCGGAGGGCGAGACCGGCGACGAGGGGATACGGGCGCTGCGGCGGCGGCAGCTGCGCAACCTGCTGACCACGCTGCTGCTGTCGACGGGCGTGCCGATGCTGGTGGCGGGCGACGAGCTGGGGCGCACCCAGCGCGGCAACAACAACGCCTACTGCCAGGACGACGAGACGAGCTGGGTCGACTGGGGGCTGCTGGAGGATCCGGGCTGGCGGGCGCTGTGCGAGCTGACCTCCCGGCTGATCGGGCTGCGCCACCGGCATCCGGTGCTGCGCCGCCGGGCGTTCTTCTCCGGCCGCGCCCACTCCGCGGACGGGCTGCGCGACCTGGCCTGGTTCACCTCGCGGGGCACGGAGATGACGGAAGGGGACTGGTACGCGCCCGCCGCCACGCTCGGCATGTACCTCTCCGGGCGGGACATCCCGGGCCGCGACGAGCGGGGCGCGCCGATCGTCGACGACAGCTTCCTCGCCGTGCTGCACGCCGGGGACCGCCCGGTGAGCTTCGTGCTGCCCGGACCACCGTGGGCGGAGCGTTACCGGGTGGTCGTCGACACCTCGCTGGAGGAGCAGGCGGGAACGCCGGGCGTGACCCATTCGGCGGGCACGGCGATCACGGTGCCGGAGCGGTCGGTGCTGCTGCTGCGGGTGGAGTGACGGCCGCACCGGCAACCGCGTACGACCCCTCGAACACCCAGGTCGTAGGACCCGCGACCGATCCCGGTCCGGCCAAAACTCGGTGGGCGTCGTCAGTGGCGATCCGTAGGCTCACTGCTGATGCCCACGACACCTGCCACCCCAGTGGACCGGTCCGCCGTCCGAAGCCTGCTGCGCCTGTGGCCGTACGTACGGCCCGTGCGGGTGCGGCTGTTCACCGCCGCGTTCGTCGCGGTGCTCGCCTCCTGCACCGGGCTGGTGATCCCACTGGTGCTGAAATGGCTGGTGGACGGGCCGGTCGCCGACCGGGACCCGGCCGGGGTGTGGCTCGGCGCGCTGTACGTGCTGCTGCTCGGCGTGGCGGAGGCGCTGCTGTTCGGGATGCGGCGCTGGCTGGTGGCGCGGCCGCTGTCGCACGTCGAGGCGGAGATGCGGGCGGACCTGTACCGGCACCTGCAGCGGCTGCCGGTGGCCTTCCACGACCGGTGGCCGTCCGGGCAGTTGCTGTCGCGGGGCACCACCGACCTGATGCTGCTGCGCATGTTCCTCGCCTTTCCGCTGACGTTCCTTCTGGTCAACGGGGTGACGATCGTCGTCGGCGTGACCATCATGCTGTTGCAGGACTGGACGCTGGGCCTGGTGATCCTGGGGCCGGCGGTGCCCGTCGTCGTCACCTGCGTGATCTTCGAGAAGCGGTACTCCGACGCGGCGCGGCTCGCCCAGGACCAGGCCGGCGACCTGACGACGGTCGTCGAGGAGAGCGTGCTCGGCATCCGGATCGTCAAGGGGTTCGGACGCCACCGCAGCCAGGCGCGTGCGTTCCGGGAGCTGTCGCGCACGCTGCGCGGGACGGAGCTGCGCAAGGCCCGGCTGCTCGCCACCATCTGGGGCGTCATCGTGACGCTGCCGGAGGTGGCGATCGGGGCGGCCCTCGTGCTGGGGTGCGTGCAGGTGGCCGACGGCGAGCTGTCCGCGGGCACGCTGGTCGCCTTCCTGTCCACGGCGCTCGCCCTGCGGTGGCCGGTGGACTCCATCGGGTTCCTGCTGGCGATGAGTCAGGAGGCGGCCACCGCCACGGAGCGGTACTTCGAAGTGCGGGACGCCGAACCGGAACCGCAGCCGGACGCCGCCGCGGCCTCCGCCGCTGCCTCTGCCGGCACGGGCGGCAGCGGGCTGCGCTTCCACGGCGTGCGGTTCTGCTACCCCGACGCGCCGGACGGCTCCCCGCCCGTCCTGGACCGGGTCGACCTGCACGTCCGTCCCGGCGAGTCGATGGCGCTCGTCGGGGCCACCGGCAGCGGGAAGACCACGCTCACCGCGCTCGTCCCCCGGCTGCACGAGGTGACGGAGGGCCGGATCACCCTCGACGGCGTGGACATCGCCGCGATGCCCCGTGAGCGGCTGCGTTCCCTGGTCGCCGTCGCCTTCGAGGAGCCCACCCTGTTCTCCGCGAGCGTGGCGGAGAACGTGCTGATGGGGGCCGGTGACGCGGCCGGCGGGGCCGAGCTGGAGCGGGCGCTGTCCGTCGCCCAGGCCGACTTCGCGCACGGGCTCCCGCAGGGCACCGGGACCCAGGTCGGCGAGCAGGGCCTGAGCCTGTCCGGCGGGCAGCGGCAGCGGCTGGCGCTGGCCCGGGCGGTCGTCGGCAGGCCCCGGTTCCTGGTCCTGGACGATCCGCTGTCCGCCCTGGACGTGCACACCGAGGCGCTGGTCGAGGCCGCGCTGCGGGACGTCCTGGCGGACACCACCGCCCTGATCGTGGCGCACCGCCCGTCCACCGTGCTGCTCGCCGACCGGGTCGCGCTGCTGTCCGGCGGCCGGGTCGCCGCCGTCGGCACCCACCAGGAACTGCTGCGCACCAACGCCGAGTACGCCCACCTCATGTCCGGCACCGGGGAAGCGGAGGACGAGCGATGACGGCCCCCACCACGACCGTCGCGACGGCGGACGACGAGCCCGGCGGGCCGCCGCCCGGCGCCGCCGCCGGCGACCCCTTCGACCGCGACACCCTGCCCACTCCCCCGGGCGCCACCGCCGCGCTGCTGCGCTCCCTGCTCGCCCCGCTGCGGGCCCGCGTCGCCGTCACCACGCTCCTGCTGCTGCTCCAGCAGGCGGCCGTCCAGGCGGGCCCGCTGCTGGTGGCGTACGCCATCGACAGCGCCGTACCGGCGCTGCGCGGCCACGACCGCGGTCCGCTGGTCGCGGTGGGCGTGGCCTACCTGCTGTGCGCGGTCGCCTCCGGGGTCCTGCAGTACGCGTTCATCAACGCCTCGGCCCGCGTCAACCAGGACGTGCTGCTCGACCTGCGCGGCCGGATCTTCCGGCACGCGCAGGCCCTCAGCGTCGACTTCCACGAGCGCTACACCTCGGGCCGGCTGATCTCCCGGTCCACCACGGACGTGGAGTCGCTGCGCGAACTGCTCGACGAGGGCCTGCAGGAACTGGTCATGATCGTGCTGTCGTCGGTCTACATCTCGGCGATGCTGCTGTGGCTGGACCTGGGCCTGGGGGCGGTGGCGGTGGCGTCGGCCGTGCCGCTGTACGTGCTGGTGCGGGTCTACCGGCGGCGGGCGGGCGAGGTGTACCGGGTGCGCTCCACCGCCATCGCGTCCGTCATCGTGAAGTTCGTCGAGACCATGAACGGCATCCGGCCGGTGCGCGCCTTCCGCCGGGAGGACGCCAACGACGCCGCCTTCCGGGTGCTCAACCGGCGCCACGAACGCACCAACGGCGACGCGCTGCTGGAGATGGCCCGCTATGTCGTCGGCTCCCGGCTGATCGCCAACACGGCCGTCGCGCTGATCGTGCTGTGGGGCGCCTACCGGGTGGCGGGCAGCTCGCTCGAACTCGGTGTGCTGGCGGCGGCGGTGCTGTACCTGCGGCGGCTGTACGACCCCATCGACCGGCTGGGCATGTTCCTCAACTCCTGGCAGTCGGCGGCGGCCTCGCTGGAGAAGATCGCCGGGCTGCTCGCGCAGACGCCGAGCGTGCCGGAGCCGTCGGCTCCGGTGGGGCTGCCGCCGCTCGCCGGCGAACAGCCGGGGCGGGAGGTGGTCTTCGACGGCGTCCGCTTCGGCTACCGGACCGGCGGCGAGGTGCTGCCCCGCTTCGACCTCACCGTCCCGGCCGGGCAGACGGTCGCGGTGGTCGGCTCGACCGGCGCGGGCAAGTCGACGCTGGCCAAGCTGCTCGCCCGGTTCTACGACCCGTCCGGCGGGCGGGTCCTGCTGGACGGCGTCGACCTGCGCGACCTGGCCGTGCCGGAACTGCGGCGCGGGGTCGTGATGGTGACGCAGGAGGCGTTCCTGTTCTCCGGCACGGTCGCCGAGAACATCGCCATCGGGCGTCCGGACGCGAGCCGCGAGCAGATCGAGCGGGCCGCGAAGGCGATCGGCGCGCACGACTTCATCGAGGCGCTGCCCGACGGCTACGACACGGACGTCCGCAAGCGGGGCGGCCGCATCTCCGCGGGGCAGCGCCAACTCGTCGCCTTCGCAAGGGCGTTGCTCGCCGACCCGGCCGTGCTCATCCTCGACGAGGCGACCAGCTCGCTCGACATCCCGGGCGAACGGGCGGTGCAGCGCGCGATGGCGACGGTGCTTCAGGGGCGTACCGCGGTGGTCATCGCGCACCGGCTGTCGACCGTGGAGATCGCGGACCGGGTGCTGGTGATGGAGCACGGCCGCATCGTCGAGGACGGCACCCCGGACGAACTCATCCGGGGCACGGGCCGGTTCGCGGACCTGCACCGGGCGTGGCGGGACAGCCTGGCGTGACGGGCCGGGCCCGGTGTGTTCGGTGCGCACCAGGGCTGCCGCCGTCAGGGGTGCTCAGGCCGCTCGGGCGGGCGCCAGCGGCTGCTCCGTCCAGATGACCTTTCCCCGCGACGTGTACCGGGTGCCCCACCGCTGGACGAGCTGGGCGACCAGGAACAGCCCGCGGCCGCCCTCGTCGGTGGCCGCCGCCCGGCGCGGGTGCGGAGAGGTGTTGCTGCCGTCGGAGACCTCGCAGATCAGCGTGCGGTCGCGCAGCAGACGCAGCGAGACGGGTTCGCTGCCGTGCCGGAGCGCGTTGGTCAACAGCTCGCTGACCGTGAGCTCGGTGGAGAAGAGCAGCTCGTCGAGGCCCCAGCGGGCCAGTTGCTCGGTGACCTCCGCGCGCACCCGTGAGACCTCGGCCGGGTCGGCGGCCAGCTCCCAGGTGGCGACGTGGTCGTCGTCCACCGTCCGGGTACGGGCGACGAGGAGCGCGACGTCGTCGGCGGGGTGATCCGGAGTCCGGGGCAACAGGGAGTCCAGCGTCCGGCAGGTGTGCTCGGGTGTTCCCCCGGACCGGGCGAGAACGCCGCGGAGTCTGTCCATCCCGAGGCCGACGTCCCGGTGGCCGAGGTGTTCGACCAGCCCGTCGGTGTAGAGGACGAGCAGGCTGCCCTCGGGGATCTCCAGCTCGGCGGTTTCGAAGGGGTGGCCGCTCACTCCCAGCGGCGGCCCACCGGGCAGGTCCGGATACTCGACGGTGCCGTCGGGCCGTACCAGCGCGGGCGGCGGATGACCGGCCCGCGCCACGGTGCAGCGGCCCGCGACGGGGTCGTAGACGGCGTAGAGACAGCTCGCGCCGGTGATGTCCCCGTCACCGGTCTCCGCCTGCTCCTGGTCGGCGTCGAGCCGGGCGACGAGGTCGTCGAGCTGGGCGAGGACCTCCTCGGCGGGGAGATCGAGGGCCGAGAAGTTGTGGACCGCGGTGCGCAGCCTGCCCATGGTGGCGGCGGCGTGCAGTCCGTGGCCGACCACGTCCCCGACCACCAGTGCCACCCGTGCGCCGGACAACGGGATCACGTCGAACCAGTCGCCCCCGGCCCCCGAACGCGCCGGCAGGTAGCGGTGGGACACCTCGACCGCGCGCTGCGCGGGGAGGCCGCGCGGCAGCAGGCTGCGCTGGAGCGCCAGCGCCACCTTGTGCTCGCGGGTGAAACGGCGGGCGTTGTCGATGCTCAGCGCGGCGCGGCCGACCAGTTCCTCGGCCAGCAGCAGATCGTCCTCGGAGAACGGCTCCTGGAGCCGGGAGCGGTAGAAGCTGACCACTCCCAGAAGCACGCCCCGGGCCCGCATCGGCACGGTGATGAGCGAGTGGATGCCGGCCTCCAGGATCCGCTCGCCCCGCGCCGGGTCCTGGAGGTGCCAGCCATGGGCCGTCGCGAGCTCCGGTTCCAGGACCGGACTCTCGATCGCCAGACATCTGGCCTGGGGAGTGAACGGCCCGTAGGCGATCAGTTCACCGGCCGCGTGCAGCGGGGAGTCCTCGCGCACACCGGTGAGCGCGACGCGGCGCAGCGCACCGTCCACCCGGACCGGTTCCTCACCGGCCGGCACGGCCTCCGGCACGTCGACGGCGGTGAAGTCGGCGAACCGGGGGATGGCCACCTCGGCCAGTTCCTCGGCGGTCCGTACCACGTCCAGCGTGGTGCCGACGCACGCGGAGGCGTCGTACAGCAGGCCCAGGCGCTGCCGGGCCTGCAGGGCCAGCGTGCCCATCAGCGGCTCACCGACGGCGACCAGCCACTCGTCGCGTCGCGCGTCGCCCTGCCCGTCGCCCTGCCCGTCGCCCTGCCCGGTGCCCGGTCGGGGCCCGGGCTCCGGGGCGGGAGGCAGGGGGCGGGCCAGGGGGCGGGGCAGCAGCCGTCGCGGCGACGGGCGCGGCGCGGCGTGGTTCACGAGCGGGGGCGGGAGGGCCGAGGGAGCGGTGCCCGGGAGGGCCGAGGGAGCGGTGCCCGGGAGGGCCGAGGGAGCGGTGCCCGCGGCCGTCAGCACGGCGAGGTCCTGCCGGAGACCGGAGGGAAGGGCCGCCTCGACGGCGATTCCCGTGACGCCGGACGGAGCCGTCACCGGCCGGCTGCGCAGCACGGCCGTGCGTCCGTGGGGCAGCCGCACCTCCACGAGGCCGGTGCGGCCGGAGGAGATCAACTCGGTCGCGGCGGCCTGGAGGAAGAGCCGGTCGTGGCGGTCGAGCAACTCGTCGGGGACGGTGGGCATGCCGCCCGGACCACCGTTCCCCGGCGGATGGGCGGCCCGGAACGCCTGGAGCAGGGCCCGCTCGCGGGAGGAGACCTGCTCCAGCAGCCGCTGCTCGATGGCACGGGCCGCCTCGAGTGCCGAGGTGAGCATGGCGGGGTGGGTGTCGGCCCGCGCGCTGGTCAGGTCGAGTGCGCCGACGACGTGACCGCTCAGCGGGTCGCGCACCGGTGCGCCCGCGCAGACCAGCTCCGTCAGGTCGTCACCGTAGTGCTCGCGGCCGTAGATGAAGACGGGCCGCCGGGTCACCAGGACGGTACCGATGCCGTTGTTCCCGATCACCTCCTCGGGGACGCTGAAGCCCGGCGCGAGCTGCATCGCGTCGAGGCGCCCGAGCAGCGTGTGCTCGCCCGCCCTCCGGTCGAGCAGCCGGGCGCGTTCGTCACCGAGGAAGACGGTCGTCCGCAGGCCCGACAGCTGAGTCTCCAGTGCCTCCAGCACGGGCCGGGCGGCCTCCGCCAGGTTCCGCGCGTCGCCCAGATCCCGCTGGTAGGGGAGGTCTCCCTGGGGCCTCCCGGCGAGGCCCCGGGAGTGGCACCTGCGCCAGGCGGCCAGGACCGGATCACGCACGGACGGCCCCACGGGCTCGCCCGCCCGCAGTTGTTCGTAAGCCTTGCCGAGGGCGACGACGTCGTCCCACTTCATCGACACTTTGGCACATCCTCAGCCGACCCTCCGTACCCCTCAGTCTCTGCCATGAAGAGGGAAAAGCAAGACATATCCCCTCGGAGGCTTCCACTCCCGCCCGGAGCACTCCGCGAGGGACCGGCCCCGGGGTGACGGGCCGGGATGACGGGCCGGGGTGACGGGCACGGCGGGCGTCCGGCGCCTTCGCACACCCACCCCAAGTGTTCGTATAGCGAACATGAACATCCGGACAACGAACGGTTTCCGGCCAAGTTCCTGACGCGTCCCTGGCGAAAATTGCCCCACATCCACCCCGGGCGACACACCCGCACCCCACCCCCCGATCGCTTCCTCCAGGGGCGGCGGCCGGGCGCCGTGGAGCCCGTTCACACTCCCGCAACATTTATCGAGCCGAAGCTTTTCGGCCAACATCACTTGAGGGTCCTGACATGTACGCGTCCTTGATGTCACCCTCTCTCACAACGCCGCACAACTTCACGACAACTCGGCCGGGCGCCCCACCCCGTGCCGACCTCCCCCACTCCAAGGAGCTTGTGTGACCTCCCTCTACGCGCGTCGCAAGCGTTCCACCCTTGCCATCGCGACCGCTGTCGCCGCCGGCGCCCTGCTCACCACCGGTCTGACCACCGGTACGGCCGCCGCCCAGACCCCGGCGGAGTCCACGGCCAAGGCCCCGCTCGCCGCCGCCCCGGTCCAGCTCTCCGCGGCCGCGCGCACCTCCCTCATCCAGCAGCAGCAGAAGGCCGCGCCCGAGACCGCGCAGCTCATAGGCCTCGGCGCCAAGGAGAAGCTGGTCGTCAGGGACGTCGTGAAGGACGCCGACGGCGCGGTCCACACCCGCTACGAGCGCACCTACGCCGGCCTGCCGGTGCTCGGCGGCGACCTGGTGGTCCACCAGTCGGCCACCGGCGCCACGAAGGGCGTCACCAAGGCGGTCAAGGCGACCATCAAGGTGGCCTCCGTCAAGCCGCAGATCACCGTGGCCAAGGCCGAGAAGCAGGCGCTGACCGCCGCGAAGGCCGCCGGCTCCGCGAAGACCTCCGCCGACTCCGCGCGCAAGGTCATCTGGGCCGGCGACGGCAAGCCGACCCTGGCCTACGAGACGGTCGTCGGCGGCCTGCAGGACGACGGCACCCCCAACGAGCTGCACGTCATCACCGACGCCGCCACCGGCAAGAAGCTCTACGAGTACCAGGGCGTCGAGACCGGCACCGGCAAGACCCTCTACTCGGGCACCGTCACCCTCAACACCACGCTGTCGGGCTCGACGTACCAGCTGTACGACACCACGCGCGGCGGCCACAAGGTCTACAACAAGGCCCACTCCAGCACCACCGGCACGGGCACCCTGTTCACCGACGCGGACGACATCTGGGGCACCGGCGTCGCCTCCAGCTCCACCACCGACCAGACCGCCGCCGCCGACGCCGCCTACGGCGCCCAGGTCACCTGGGACTTCTACAAGAACACCTTCGGCCGCAGCGGCATCAAGAACAACGGCGTGGCCGCCTACTCCCGCGTCCACTACGGCAACGCGTACGTCAACGCGTTCTGGGACGACAGCTGCTTCTGCATGACCTACGGCGACGGCTCGGGCAACACCCACCCGCTGACCTCGCTGGACGTGGCCGGCCACGAGATGAGCCACGGCGTCACCTCCAACACCGCGGGCCTCAACTACAGCGGCGAGTCCGGCGGCCTGAACGAGGCCACCTCCGACATCTTCGGCACCGGCGTGGAGTTCTACGCCGCCAACTCCAACGACGTCGGCGACTACCTCATCGGCGAGGAGATCAACATCAACGGGGACGGCTCCCCGCTGCGCTACATGGACAAGCCCAGCAAGGACGGCGCCTCGGCGGACTACTGGTCCTCCACCGTCGGCAGCAAGGACGTCCACTACTCCTCCGGCGTCGCGAACCACTTCTTCTACCTCCTCTCGGAGGGCAGCGGTTCGAAGACCATCAACGGCGTGAGCTACAACTCGCCGACGTACAACGGCTCCACGGTCACCGGCATCGGCCGCGCCAAGGCGCTGCAGATCTGGTACAAGGCGCTGACGACGTACATGACGTCGACGACGAAGTACTCCGGCGCCCGCTCGGCGACCCTGAGCGCCGCGTCCGCCCTGTACGGCTCCGGCAGCGCCGAGTACAACGCGGTGGCGGCGGCCTGGTCCGCGGTCAACGTCAACTAGTCCCAGCAGTACCAGGGTGATCGACGGGCGGTACCCGGGAGTCAGTCCCTCCCGGGTACCGCCCTACCCTTGTCTGCTGTGTCTTCTGCGGATCCGAAGGACTTCACCTACGACGACGTCGGCGCGACCCGGCGCGACGGCTTCTGCCCCCCGGGCTTCCACCACCTGCGGGTGCGCACCCGCCTCGGTGAGGGCGAGGAGGTCTTCCGCCGGGCGGCACAGGCGGTGCTGACCTGGGAGATGCACCGCTCGATGGGCGTGGGCATCGACGCCGCCGCCGACCGGGCCGCGCCCGGCGTGCACGTCACCGTCACCCTCGCCGGAGTGATCAAGGCGCCGTGCCGCGTGGCGTGGACGGTCGAGGAGCCCCGCCGGGCCGGCTGGGCCTACGGCACGCTGGCCGGGCATCCGGAGTGCGGCGAGGAGGCCTTCGTGGTGGACCGCACCGGCGACGGCACCGTCTGGCTGACGGTGACCGCCTTCAGCCGCCCGGCCAAGTGGTACGCCAAGGCCGGCGGCCCGGCCACCCGGGGCCTTCAGCACGCCTACGCCCACCGCTGCGGCAAGGTCCTGCGGAAGCTGAGCGCAGGCGTCGAGTGAGGCGGGCGGCAAGGGCGGGCGAGGCTCGCCCGCCCTTGCGCGGTCAGCGGAACAGCACCCCCGCCCCGGCCACCGTCTCCTCCGACGGCACCGCCAGCAGGCCGAGTTCGGCGGCGGAGGCGAGCAGGCGGTGGGTGGGCAGGATGCGGACGGTGTAGCCGTACGGGCCGGTGCGGTCCAGGGAGAGCGGGCCCTCGTAGATCCAGCGGCCCTCCGGGTCCTGGCTGCCCGCCGGTTTCAGCGGCACCGACGCGGCGTCGGTGATGCGGTCCTGGGAGTCGACCCGGCCGGAGACGGCCTGGACCTCGACGTCGTCCGGGGAGAGCTCGCCGAGGCGCACCCGGACCCGGAGCCCGAGCGTGGTGCCGAGCTGCGCGGTGGCCGTGGCGGCCGACGCCTCCACGTGGTCCACCGCCACCCCGTGCCAGGCGCCCCGCACCCGCGCCTTCCAGACGGCCAGCTCACGCGCGGCGTCCGCGGTCATCGCGCGGTGGGCGTGGGCGGCCGGGGTGTAGAGGCGCTCGACGTACTCCCGCACCATGCGGCCGGCCAGCACCTTCGGGCCGAGCAGCGTGAGGGTCTGGCGGACCATCTCGATCCAGCGGTCGGGCAGACCGTTCCGCCCGCGCTCGTAGAAACGCGGGGCGACCCGCTGCTCCAGCAGGTCGTACAGCGCGGCGGCCTCTATGTCGTCGCGCCGGTCGGCGTCCATGGCGACGCCGTCGGCGGTCGGGATCGCCCAGCCGAAGTCGGGCTGGAACCACTCGTCCCACCAGCCGTCCAGCACCGAGAGGTTGAGGCAGCCGTTCAGCGCGGCCTTCATCCCGGAGGTGCCGCAGGCCTCCAGGGGGCGCAGCGGGTTGTTCAGCCAGACGTCGCAGCCGGGGTACAGCTTCTGCGCCATCGCCATGCCGTAGTCGGGCAGGAAGACGATGCGGTGGCGCACCCGCGGGTCGTCGGCGAACCGGACCAGTTCCTGCACCAGCCGCTTGCCGCCGTCGTCCGCCGGGTGCGCCTTGCCCGCGACCACGATCTGGACCGGCCGCTCGGGGTGCAGCAGCAGTTCCGTCAGCCGGTCGCGGTCCCGGAGCATCAGCGTCAGCCGCTTGTACGACGGGACCCGGCGCGCGAAGCCGATGGTCAGGACTTCCGGGTCGAGCACCCCGTCGATCCAGCCCAGCTCGGCCGTGCCCGCGCCGCGCTGCCGCCAGGAGGCGCGCAGCCGCTCGCGCACCTCCTCCACCAGTTGCTCGCGCAGGCTGCGGCGCAGCTCCCACACGTCCTGGTCGGGGATGTCCGCGACCGAGTCCCAGCGGTCCGAGGCGCCGACGGTCAGCGCGTCCTCGGCGCGCTGGGCGCCGATCTGCCGGGCGCCGAGCCGGAAGACCTCCGGGGCGACCCACGTGGGGGCGTGGACGCCGTTGGTCACGGAGGTGATCGGCACGTCCTCCGGGTCGAACCCCGGCCACAGTCCGGCGAACATCTCCCGGCTGACCTGGCCGTGCAGCAGGGACACGCCGTTGGCGCGCTGGGCCAGGCGCAGGCCCATCACGGCCATGTTGAACAGGTTGGGTTCGCCGCCGGGGTAGGTCTCCGTGCCGAGGGCGAGGATGCGGTCCACGTCGATGCGCGGCAGTTCGGCGTCGGGCGCGAAGTGGCGGGCGACGAGTTCCCGGTCGAAGCGGTCGATGCCGGCCGGGACCGGGGTGTGCGTGGTGAAGACGGTGCCCGCCCGCACCGCCTCCAGCGCCGAGTCGAAGTCCAGCCCCTCGGCACACAGTTCCGCGATGCGCTCCAGACCGAGGAACCCGGCGTGGCCCTCGTTGGTGTGGAAGACCTCCGGCTCGGGGTGGCCGGTGATCCGGCAGTACGCGCGTACCGCCCGCACCCCTCCTATGCCGAGCAGCATCTCCTGCAGCAGCCGGTGCTCGCTGCCGCCGCCGTAGAGCCGGTCGGTGACGCCGCGCTCGCCGAGGTCGTTCTCCTCGACGTCCGAGTCCAGCATCAGCAGCGGCACCCGGCCCACCTGGGCCAGCCAGATCCGGGCGTGCATCCGCTTGCCGCCGGGCAGCGCGAGGCCGACCTGGGCGGGGGCGCCGTCGGTGTCACTGAGCTGGACGACGGGCAGCTCGTTGGGGTCGAGCACCGGGTACTGCTCCTGCTGCCAGCCGTCGCGGGACAGGCTCTGGCGGAAGTAGCCGTGCCGGTAGAGCAGGCCGACTCCGATGAGCGGCACGCCGAGGTCGCTGGCCGCCTTCAGGTGGTCGCCGGCCAGGATGCCGAGGCCGCCGGAGTACTGGGGCAGGGCCGCCGTGACGCCGAACTCGGGCGAGAAGTAGGCCACGGCGGCGGGCAGCGCGCCGGGCCGGGACTGGTACCAGCGGTCGCCGGTCAGGTAGTCGTGGAGGTCGTCGGTCACGGCGGTCAGCCGGCGCAGGAAGCGGCGGTCCTGGGCCAGCTCCGCGAGCCGTGCGGGCGGCACGCTCCCCAGCAGCCGCACCGGGTCGCCGCCCGAGGCGGCCCAGCTCTCGGGGTCGACCGACTGGAACAGCTCACGCGTCTCCGCGTGCCAGGACCAGCGCAGGTTCCGCGCGAGATCGCTGAGTGGCAGAAGAGGTTCGGGCAGGACGGGTCGGACGGTGAATCGACGGATCGCCTTCACTGGCCACCTCGGTCAGGCGTGCGGAGGGGGGACGCACGCCGGTGTGCGTCCCGTCGTCAATCCCGACGGTATCCGGGGAAGCGGCTTTGTCACCACGGCACACCCGGCGACGAGGTGAACCCTCTCCGTGCGCGGGCATACGCGTGAGTAGTTAACAAAGTGCCGGATTGCCCACTCGCATAGGGTGGGAAGGCTCCTCCGGTACGTCCCTGGATCGCCACAGGGACAACACGCAGGACCCACCTCCCCACAGTCATCCGCCCACCAACGTTGACGCGGACAGGAGCGGTCATGCCCGCCAAGCACCACTCGTCTCCACCCCCGACGCACAGCGCCCGCACAGCCCCTGTACGCCCGCCCGCCGCCGGAGCGCCGGCCGTGGAGCCACCCTCCGCCCGGGCCGCCTCCGGCGTCGGGCGCATCCCCGTCCTCGACGTCCGCCCGATCGTCCAGCACGGGCGCAGGCCGGCCAAGGCCGTGACCGGCGAGTCGTTCGAGATCTCGGCGACCGTGTTCCGCGAGGGCCACGACGCGGTCGCCGCGAACGTGGTCCTGACCGATCCGGAGGGCCGTCCGGGCCCGTGGACGCCGATGCGGGAACTGGCGCCCGGCACCGACCGCTGGGGCGCCATGGTCACGCCCGGCGCCGCGGGCCGCTGGACCTACCACGTGGAGGCCTGGGGGGACCCGGTCACCACCTGGCGCCACCACGCCCAGATCAAGATCCCGGCCGGGATGGACACCGAACTGGTCCTGGAGGAGGGCGCTCGGCTGTACGAGCGTGCGGCCGCCGGCGTCCCCGAGGGCGAGGGCGGCCGCGAGGTGCTGCGCGCCGCCGTCGGCGCCCTGCGTGACGACAGCCGCCCGCCCGCGTCCCGGCTGGCGGCGGCGTTGACGCCGGAGGTGGACGCGGTGCTGGCCCGGCATCCGCTGCGGGAGCTGGTCACCGCC